>JAZNJM010000048.1:0-53286 GCA_045578045.1 Eubacteriales bacterium
TTAGTATTCCTAAAAAACTTTTCAAAAAGAAAGAGCTTAGACGCGTAAAAAATAATATCCAAATTACAAACGAGTGCATAAATTAGGTACATATCGGTCTATCCTTTTTTTTCCCTTTAATTCTCATTGTGCCCTGTCTACAAGCCACTTTTTTGGCTTGTCGGCTCGGCTTTTTTTGTTTCAAAGTGGCAAACTCGGGTTATATCACTTAATTATTCGTTTGTCAATACCTTTTTGAAAATTCATCAAAAAATTTTTTGAAGTAAATTCTCCGTAAGTTGCCAAAGTAAATGCAGCAGTGCAATTTAGAGTTGTACTTACATTGAGAATTTACGAATATTTTTTACATAGAATCACTTCTGTCAATAATTCCGTTTGACAAACGTATACCAAACGTTATCATAATATTAAAAATTAATCAATTTCGTTCTGCTCGGCAATCGCCAAAGAACATACGATGTTATGAAAATATTCCCTTTGACTTTTGATATACGATGGTGTACCCGTTACCATAACCCACGCAAAAGTTCCGTAGTCTTTAAAATCAATCAAATAAGATAAGTAATAGTTTTCCACACCGTTATTTTCAGCAGAAAACAACGTTTGAGTAAGTGTATATTCCGATTTTTCTTCGGTCTTTCTTTCCTCAATAGTGGAAACGTTTTCTCGTTTTCCCAACAAATCTTCGTGCTGAGCATCGTAAATATCCATAGTTGTCTGACCTTCTGACAAATCTTCATATTTATATGCCATTATACTTACGTATGATTGTTCATTCGTTATTTGTAAATCGAAACTACCGCCTGTTTTGTCTTTAAACGTATCATCAGCAGTTATTTTTAAATTATAATTTTCAACTAAAAAAACTTTTTCTTGGGGTTTAAGTTCGTTAATCACAATATCAAAAGCAGCACAACTTGCAAAGGATAACACCATACAAGCTGTCAATAAAAAAACAAATATTTTTCTCATAACTTTTTCCTTATATTTATCATTTTTCCACGAGTTCAAACTTTTCCATTGGATTTAATACCGATATTCTTGTATACAGTCTAACACTTCAAACACATTTTGTCAATATATATTTAAGATTTTTCAAAAAAGGTATTGAAAACATATAATTCTAAAAGTAAATTTTACCACAAAAATAGATAAAACCATTTAAGCTATATATCTTGTAATGAAGCGAATAATTTGGTATAATATAAAAAAGATAAAATTAGGAGATTTTATGAGATATACAGACCTTATTTTTGACCTTTATGGAACACTTGTTGATATTCATACAGAAGAAAATCGAGCCGTTTGGGACAAATGTGCTATTTTTTTTGGATTTTATGGAGTTTATCTTACAGGGGAAGAGCTTGAGCGTATTTTTTATAATATTCTTAACAGACGAAAAGCGAAGGCGGGGCAAAGCTATGAGTGTTTTCCTGATATTCCTTTCGTTGAAATAGTAGGTCAGATTTTTAAAGAAAGAGGCGTTTTTGAGAACGTTGAAAAACTTAGTATTCAAGTATCACAGCTTTTTAGAATATTATCTATTGAGTATATACGCCTTTATCCAAAGGTTTTGGAAGCTCTTGATTATTTACGAAAAAAAGGGTTTCGTTTATGGTTGTTGAGTAATGCACAACAAGTATTCACATCATACGAACTTGCGTATCTTAGACTTGATAAGGCTTTTGACGGAATATATTTATCGTCAGATTACGGATGCCGTAAGCCTGATGAGCGTTTCTATAAAGCATTGATTGAGGAGAATAATCTGGACGTATCAAAATGTATAATGATTGGTAATGATAGAGAAACGGATATTGCAGGGGCGAAAAGGTTTAATATGACAACTCTTTATATGCACACAGAGTTAACACCAAAGGAACAAAAGGCGGCTGATGAAGCCTTTCATCCTGATAGAGCTTCTTTTGATTGTAAAGCCTTTGAATATGAGGGCGATAATTGGAATGAGCTTGTTCACCTTATTGAAATTATAGCGAATAGTTAGTATTTTTATTTGTCCAAAACAATATTAAATAATTAATATTATTGCTTGTCTTGTTGAAACCAATCAAACAATTAATATTGTTTGCCCTTATTGAAAATATAGCATACAATAAATAATTATTGTTTCAAAAAATATCTCCCTCTTTTTTTAGAACGAAAAGAGGGAGATAAAATATTATACAAGAATTAAAGTGTAGATATAAATTCTATTAATCTCTTCTTCTTCCGAAGATTCTGAGAACGTAGAACAAGAATCTGAGAAAATAAATAAGAGAAGTGAGAAGAGAAGCAAGATAGGTGAGGGCGGCGGCAGAGAGAACCTTTTCAGCTCCTTCCATTTCATCAGCGTATAGAATTCCTTCTGCTTGAAGCATTTCTTTTGCTCTTCTACTTGCGTTAAGTTCAACGGGATACGTTACTAAGGTGAATAAAAAAGACATTCCATATAAGATAACGCCTATCATTGCAACGTAAAACCCTAAATCTGAATCTGTTGCTGCAACGAAAATATCGAGAAGCAAACCTATCATAACAAGGGGCATAGCGAGGAAAGAGCCGATATTTGCAACGGGAACAATTGCTGTTCTGATTTTATAAAAAAGATATCCTTTTTTGTTTTGCATAACGTGTCCGATTTCGTGGGCGGCAACAGCAACTGCCGCAACAGACGAGGAGTTATACGTGCTGTCAGACAAATTAACAACTCCCTTTGTTGGGTGATAATGGTCTGTCAACTCTCCGCTAACTCTACCAATCTTAATGTCATTAACGCCGTTTGCGTGTAATAGCCTGTATGCAGCATCATATCCGTTGCATCCTGAATGGTTATAAACCTTTCCGTATTTGTTGTAAGTGCTTTTTACCTTCATACTTGCATAAAACGATAAAAGCATACAAATAAGCAGTGGGATAATAAATGGAATATAGCTACTGTAATAACCAAAATATGGCATAATTTCTTCCTTTCTTTCTAAATATTTTTAATCAGTATATATAACAATTCTCAACTGTTTATAAACAAATGAGAGATAAACGGTGCAAAAGCACCGTTTTAGGAGAAATATTAAATTAATAAACGTAACACTTTTCTCCGTTTAATAAACGTAATACTTTTTCTGTTTAATAAACGTAATATTTTTCTCCGTTTAATAAACATAATACTTTTTTCATTTAATAAACGTAATATTCTTTTCCGTTGTCAAGACAGTAACAAGCGAGAGGACCTCCGTCTGAAACGCCACAGTCTATTGCGATATGATTGTTTCCAAAATATATTTTATCTTGAAAAGCGGGATCAATTTGTTCCGTTGGAGTGTGTGCGGTTATTAGATAAAACTTTTCAAAATATTTTTTTGAATAATCTGCACCCTCAGTATAAAAAGCCTCTGGCTCATATTCTTCAAGGTCTTTTTCAGAATCAAAATCTGCAATTCCCGCGTGAACAAGAACGAAAACCTTTCCGTTTACTTCTGCAATTTCATATGGGGGAATTTCGCTAAGATATTCAATAACGCCTTCTTTATCGTCTGGAGATAGCTTCATAAACTCGGAAACGGTAGACGCACCGCCATTTTTTGACCATTCAAGAATTTTTGCAAGAGTTTCTTTGTCAAAATCGGCGGGGTTAATCTGTCCTGCTTCTGATGGGAGCTCAGATAAAAGGTCAAGAGCTATTTTATCGTGATTACCCATTATAGGATAAATATTAGGTCTGTAACTCAAGTTTTGAAGGAGCTTTATAGAGTCTGCCCCTTTATCAACAATATCACCTAAAATATAAAGGGTATCAGAGTTTTTGAATTTTATTTTATTAAGCATTTCGCAAAACTGATCAAGCATTCCGTGGAGATCGCCCATTACATAAGTCATAATATTTTCTGCTCCTTTATATCAATATTTATTTCTATATATATTATACCACATTTTTCCCTGATTGTAAATAGGGGGAATAAAAAAATATTGAACCTCGACAATATTATATTTTATTACTTAAACTTGACAATGTTATCCTTTTTGTCAAATATCACAATATTATCATTTTTGCTTGACATCGACAATATTATATTTTTTGCCTGACATTAACAATATTATACTTTTTGACGTTTTCACTAAGAGAAAAATAAACCGTCCTTTCTGAAAAAAGACGGTTTAATCGGAATATAAGTCAAAATTTTTATAATCAAACAATTCGTGGTCAAGAAATTCAGAAAGAGATATATTGAACCCTTTTGAAATTAAAATCAACGTATTCAACGTAACGTTTTTGTTTCTTCCATTCATAATACATTGCATACTGCCGTGTTGTATTCCCGATTCTTGCTCTAAGCGGTATTGTGTCATATTCTTTTCTTTGAGAAGCATAAATATACGTTCTCTAACAGCATCGTTTGAGGTCATCGTTTCACTCTCCAATCTATTACATTCTACCAACAAATATAAAAAAAAATAAGAAGGCGTACCTACATATTTTCTATTGAAACTTTATAAAAAATGTGATAATATATGTAGGCGAAACTACATAAGGAGATAAGAAAATGATATTGACATTTTGTGGGCATTCGGATGTTTCGAATAAAGTATTAAATGAGTATAAAGAAAAAATAATGGATTTTTTGGAAAAAACAGTTGGAAACAATGATGCTGAATTTTATTTGGGAGGATATGGAAAATTTGATGATTTTGCGTTTGAATGTTGTAAGGAATACCAAAAAACACATTTAAATGTTAAAATTGTTTTTGTTACTCCGTATTTGTCTGAAGAGTATCAGAAAAGACATTTGGAGTATTTTAAAAAAATGTACGATTATATTGTTTATCCCCCTATTGAAAAAGCACCTCTAAGATTTGCTATAAAATATAGGAATATATATATGGTTGATTGTTCTGATTGGGTTATTTCGTATATAGTTCGTAATTATGGTGGCGCATATAATACATTTAGATATGCTCAGAAGAAAAACAAAAAAATATACAATTTAGAATAGTTTGTATGTTTTTTCTTGAAAAAATATATAAAAAATTGAAAACATAGTTTATAATTTGGAAAAAGGTATTGAAATTTCTGTAATTTATGGTAATATAGGTAGTTGGTATATTTAAACTGGGGGGAAAGATGAAACACGCAATTTTTACAGATATAGACGACACGTTATATTTTGATAATAAAATGAATCCAAAAAACGTTGAAGCCATCAAAATGGCAAGAGAAAACGGACATTTGGTGTTTATTAATACGGGACGTTCAACGGGAATAATATATGATGAGCTTATGCACGGACTGTTCAACGGAATTGTAGCGTCTATAGGCGGTGAGGTATACGTTGAAAATAAACCTTTACTTAAAGAGGTTATAAAAACGGAAGAAATAATTCGTTTTGCTGAGGAATATATTTCCGAAAACAGAACCTTTGTTTTTGAAGCCTCCTTTGAAAGCCCCATAAGGTCTGTAAGAAATACAGATGAAAACGTAATTGAGCTTATAAAAACCTCAGGGAGCGATTTTACAAAACCGTATATTGAGGGTAAGCCAACGGAAAAACAAATAGAATATATAAGTAAACACTATCAGCTTTTTATACATAGTGGATATTTTGAATTTACAACAAAGGGATGCACAAAAGCAACGGGAATGGAAAAAGTCCTTTCATATTATGGTATTCCAAGAGAAAATTGCATAGCAATAGGGGATAGTATAAATGATATAGATATGCTGAAAGCATCTGGAAAGCCCGTTTGTGTTGAAAACGCCGTTGAAGCCTTGAAAGAGATAAGCGTATATCAAACGTGCCACGCAAAAGACGGAGCACTTTTCGACTGCTTTAAACATTTTGGATTGATTTAAGAGTAGTTTAAGCCTCTCGACTTATTATACAAAAGTTAAAAAATGTAAATTTTCCCAAAAAACCGTTGAATTTCAGTATAATATAGGGAACCGATAAGTAACGGAATAAATATGTGAATTAAAAATTGGAGATTAATATGGATTTTATTAAACTTGCAACGGATAGATTTTCCACAAGAGATTTTTCAGAAAAAACGATAGAAGCCGAAAAGCTTGAAATAATAAAAGAAGCGGCAAAAATTGCTCCAACTGCAAAAAATAATCAACCGCAAGTTGTATATTTGCTGAAAAGTAAAGAGGCTTTAGAAAAAATAAGGGAAAATACACGTTGTTCATTTAATGCACCTGTGGTTTTTGCTATTTGTATTGACGAGTCGAAACAGTGGCAACAACCGTACACGGGGGAATATATGGGAAACGTTGATGCGGCGATAGTAACGACTCATATGATGCTTGCCGCGGAAAGCGTTGGTCTTGGAAGCTGTTTTGTTTGCTATTTTGACGTTGATAAATTCAAAAAAGAGTTTAATATTCCAAATCATATAACGCCCGTTGCTCTTTTACCCGTTGGATATAAAAGCAACGTATGTGAACCGTCAGAGAGACATTTCATTAGAAATAAAACTGAGGACTTTATATTTGAATTGTAATCGAGGAAAAAATATGACATATTTGGGTAAAACACAAAGAATAGTTCTTTTGCTTACGATTTTTGTCGTTTTATTGACTTCTTGTAAGGGTTCTGTCGAAACTTCGGAAAATTCTGAGGAGCTTTTCTCTTCTGTTTTTGAAAGTGTGGTAGAAAATGAAGAATCAGAGGATAATTCCCAAAATTCAACTGATGAATCCTTAGAAGATAACGGAGTTATAGACGTTTCTTTCGTTTCTTCCGGAGGCGGATACGTTTCGGGAAGCGTAAAACAGTCTCTTTTAGAGGGTGAAGTAACGAAAAGCGTAACAGCACACCCTGCTCTTTGTTATAAATTCAAGGAATGGAGCGATGGAGTTACAGAGCAGACGAGAAGTAAAGAAACCTTTGATAAAGATACTGTTTTAACTGCGGTATTTGAATATACAGGTCTTCCTGAGCTATATATAGAATATAAAGGCGGAATCAGTAAATACGGGCCGAGAAAAGCAACCTATACAATGAAAAACGCATCAGGGCTTTATGAATTTGATTCGCTTTCGGGGTTCATTCAAGGAAGAGGAAATTCCTCTTGGAATCACGCTAAAAAGCCTTATAAAATAAAATTCGATGAAGCTGTTAATATGCTTGGAATAGGTCAGAAGGCTAAACGTGATTGGGTTATTTTGGGAAACCACGGAGACCAATCTCTTCTCAGAAACTATTATGCCTTTAATCTTGCATATAAAGCAGGAATTGGATATAAAAGTACGTTAATTGAGGTTTATCTCAACGGAAAATATAACGGTGTTTATTTGTTAACGGGAAAGGTTGAAGAATCCCGTTTGAACGTTGACGAAAAAGACGGTGGATTTCTCATAGAGCTTGATGAATATGCATCGGGAAAAGAAAACGTTAATTATTTTGTCGTTGGCAGAGAAAGATATACTTTGAAATCTGATTATATCGACTCTCAACAGGTGAAAAATATAAAATCTTGTATAACGGAAATTGAAGAAGCAATAAAAAATGAAGACGAAGAAAAAATAAAAGAGCTTGTTGATATAGATTCTTGTATTGATATGTATCTTTTACAGGAATATGTGAAAAACACAGACGTAGGCTGGTCGAGCTTTTATATGTATAAAAGAGATGGAAAGGATAAGTTGCGGTTTGGTCCTGCGTGGGATTTTGATATCGCAATGGGAAACGACTACCGTCTTGATAAAGGAAGCTATGAAAATATATACGTTGGAAGATATAGCGGTTTTTATCAGCAAAGCTGGTGGTATATATACCTTTGCCGAATGGAATGGTTCAGAGATTTGGCGTTGAAGCGTTGGAACACCTCTTTTTATTCATATGCAGAAGAAACGCTGAACGATATGAAAGAATACGCCAAATTAAATTGGGAAGAGCTTGAAAATAACTTTGAACGTTGGAAAATATTTGGAAGAAAAATCAACAGCGAACCGAAGCAAATAAGGGCTTTAAGGTCATATTTAGAGCATTACAGATATTTCACAGCGTGGATTGAATTAAGACTTGAATGGCTTGATGAATGTTTTAATGATTCTGATTTTTGGCTCAAAGAAATAAACGATAGAACTTATCCTCAATATAAAGGAGGAAAGATTCCTGAAATAGAAAAAGATCCAAACGCTCCTGAGCTTCCTTCTTATGAAGAACCATCAAGTAAACCCGTTCCGCCAATTGATGAATACTCCGAAGAACCATCAAGTGAAGAAGCTCCGTCAACTGATGAAACTTCCGAAGAACCATCAAGTGAACAATATCCGTCAACTGATGAAACTTCCGAAGAACCGTCAAGTGAAGAAACTTCGCCAACTGATGAAACTTCCGAAGAACCATCAAGTGAAGAAACTTCGCCAACTGATGAAACTTCCGAAGAACCGTCAAGTGAACAATATACGTCAACTGATGAATCTTCCGAAGAACCGTCAAGCGAAGAAACTTCGCCAACTGATGAAACTTCCGAAGAACCGTCAAGCGAAGAAGCACCGCCAGCTGATGAAACTTCTGGAGACGCTACCGAAGAAGCTTCAAAAGAGTTTTCAGACGAGAAAGGTCAATTGGATAAAAAACCTAAACCAAACAGAAAATAATAGTATAATCTGATAAAAACTGAATATATCTGAAAAGGCATCTTTTGCATTTGTGTTTCTTGGAGAAAAAGTATTATGAAACGATTATTGATTTTCTTTTTTATTTTAACAATTTTGCTTTCTTCTTGCGGTGAAGAAAACAAAATGGAAAGTTCTGAAAAAAATGAAAATACTTCTTCTTTAGAAAGTCTTTCAGATACTTCTGATAATAGCGTTCAGGTTATATATAAAGCCTCTGAGGGCGGATACGTTTTTGGTAGTTCAAGCCAAACTCTTTTGTTTGGAGAAGGGTCAAAAAGCGTTATCGCAACTCCAAAGATCTGTTATACCTTTAAAGAATGGAGCGATGGAGTTAAAACTGCTGAAAGAAGCGGAGATGTTTTCAACAAAAATACAACAGTAACCGCAATTTTTGAATATTCGGGACTTCCAGAAATTTATATTGAATATACAACAGACAGAATTCATAAATCATATCCTATAAACGCAAGTTTTTCCATTAAAAACGCGGGTGTAATTTATGAGTTTGAAAATCAAGGAGGTCAAATTCAGGGAAGAGGTAACTCAACGTGGGAGTTTGATAAAAAACCGTATAAAATTAAATTTGATAACGCGGTTAATCTTCTTGGAATAGGGGAAGATCCAAAGCGTGATTGGGTTCTTTTGTCTGAACACGGAGACCAGTCTCTTTTTCGAAATTATGCGGCGTATAATATTGCAAATAAGCTGAAAATCGGCTATAAAAGTACGTTGGTTGAGGTTTATCTCAATGGAAAATATAACGGAGTTTATTTGTTAACGGGTAAGGTTGAGGAATCCCGACACGATATAGATTCTGAAAACGGCGGTTTTCTCATAGAGCTTGACGACTACTATGAGGGCGAGGAAGGTGTGGATTATTTCGATGTTGGGATCGAGCATTATACGGTTCATTCTGATTTGTCAAGAAACCAAATTGAAGAAGTGAAAGAGTATATTTCTACCCTTAGTAGCGTAATTGAAAAGGGTGATGAAAAGGAAATAAAAGAATATATTGATGTTGACTCATTTGTTAATATGTATCTTTTGCAGGAATATACTAAAAATATTGATGTTGGATGGTCCAGCTTTTATCTGTATAAAAAAGATAAAAATGATAAGCTACATATGGGCCCTGCGTGGGATTTTGATATAGCTATGGGAAACGATGTCAGACTTGATAACGGTGGATATGACGGTATATACGTTGGAAGAACAAGCGGAATGGTTCAACAGCTTTATTGGTTTATACAGCTTTGTGAAACTGAATGGTTCAGAGCTGATGTTTTGAATAGTTGGAATTTGTCTTTTAAAAATTGTGTTTCTGAAACGCTTTACGAGCTTTGTCAATATGCAGAGCTTAATTTCAAAGAGCTTGAATATAATTTCGTCCGTTGGGATGATGTTTTTGGAAAACGTATAAATTGTGAGCCGAAACATATAATGGCGTTGAATACCTATAAAAAGCATTACGAATTCTTTGTTTCTTGGATGAATCTTAGAAAAAATTGGCTTGATGAATGTTTAAATAATAAGGAAATTTGGGAAGAAGAACTGAAAAACAAAGATAATCCAAGGGAAACCGTTGGGTTAATTCCTGAAATTTAAGCTCTTAATAAGCGGTAAGAAACGTTATATATAAACAGCAAGTACAAAACGTAAATAAATAGCGAGAAAAAATATAAATAAGTATCCAGAAAAATATAATAATTAATGTGTAGCAAAATAACTTATAAAAAAATAGCAAGGTGAATTATAAATATATAAAAAGGCTTCTTTCGTTCTGTTTATGCCTTTTTACTATAGAAAATATTTTTTTATTGGGGTGTAATATGAAAAACAAAAATACGGTTATTAAAGGTGTTTTATTAGGAATTGCAGCAATAGTTGTATTGATAGCAGGTTTTAACGATGATAGCAACTTGAATCTTTCGGGGCTACTATCGAGCTTAGGAATAACGTCTTCTGAAACTTCGCAACCAGAAGAAAGCCAATCAGATAAAGAAGATGAATTATCTAAGAAAATTAAAGATTATTTTTCTGATTATTTTTCAAATAATGAAAACTATGTCTTTGAAACAGTTTCAGTTTTTGATTGGTCATCTGAAGGAGCATCAATAACGGGTTACTATGACAAAAACGAACTTGTTTTGCTCAAAACTGAAATATTCGGCTCTCTCGGTCGAGAGGATTATTCCTATTACATAATAGACGAAAACACAAGGTTTACTATTAAAAGAAAATACGACTATTCCGGAGCGATTGATGACGATTCTTTTTCTGTAACAAAAGAATCCGCAAAAATATATTTAACTCTCAACGAAAAAACGTATAATTTCGATGTATCAACAATGAAAATAACGGAAGAAATAAGCCAAGAGGATTTTGACAAAGATTTGTTTTCAAGTTCTCTTGAAAAATTAAAAGCAAAATAAAATGTGAAGTTACAAAAGGAGACAAAGGCTCGTACCTTGTCTCCTTTGTATGTATTTTATTAGTGCTTTTATGTATTTGTATATAAACCATTTGTATATAAACAAACCCTTGTTAAAAAAAGGTATTGACAAATGTTAAAAATATGATAATATATAATTGATGAATGTAACAGACTGTGCGCAAGAGACAGATTAACAGTTTAAAACCTCACTTTTTCAGTGGTTTCGAACCGTCCCTTGTCTCCTATGTTATGAAAGGTGTGAGTCAAATGTGGTAACATTAATTAATCTTTCAACCGCTAATTTATTAATGCTTAATTATAGAAAATTTTAAGTAGGACCATACGTTTAATTATAAAGTAAAAAACAATCCTTTTGTTAAGTCAAAAAAATCTTTTTGTTGATTTTATTCATAAGTTTGATTTTAAACTCGTTTATTTTTACTAGTTCAGCTGTAGACACTTCTTTAGAAAATACGTCTTTAAATAAAGCATCGATTAAACTCTCAGAAAATTTAATGGACAGATATGAAGACATTGATCAAGAGTCTAAAATAACAGTTTCAATTTGGACGAATGACATAGATGTAGATTCTATACTTAAAATTGAATTAACAGAATGCGATGTTGATAAAAAAACAATTACAAGCGAAAAATGTTTGGTATTAGATTTTTAGAAAGGAGAGAATAACCTTGAAAAAAATTATTTTATATTCATTAATTTTATTCATAATACTTTGTTTGGCATCTTGTGATGAAGCGATCAATGATAATTCATCTACTATTTATGACAACAATTCTGAAGCATCCGTTAATAATTCACTTGAAATTACTACATCTTCCACACAAGCAGAAGCTTCTGAAAATGACTTTAATTATAACATTGAAGATATATGCTTTGAGATGTCATATTCTGGAGTTTACAACGCATATAAGGATATCGTTATTAGTTTAGACCCTGAAACCGGTGTGGCTGATTTAGACATTCGTACTACTTCACTTTATAAAACAGCTCTTAATGTTGATAAACTTGAAAAAACTATGAATTCTGCGGAACAAACACAAAACATACCTATATTTAAAATAGATAGTTTTGAAAATATGACAAATTTCTATCAAACTCACAAAGATTATTTTTATTTTGAAAAGACATTGAACGGCATACCTTCTTTTGCCGAAATAATGAAAAATAAAAACGAGGATTTTTTTATACAAAATGATCTTTTCTTGGTCTACTTTATGGCAGTAAATAGTGATTCGGTATATGATGTATGCGAATGCGAAATAATTGATAACGGACTTTTAGTACATGTATCTCAAAGTGAACAAGGCTATAACGAAATGACTGCAGGATATATGATTTTTGTTACTGTTCCAAAAGCAATATCTCAAAAGTGTGTTTCTTTCAACGCCTACAGATCGTCTGTTTTTATGACAGGGGATAGTTCGAAATCACTGAAAAAGTAAGGTTTTAAGCCGATATCATTCACCGTCTCATTAGTTTTTTTCTAAAGTTCATCAATTTATGATACACTAAAAATTTATCACCTTCAACGTGAAATGCGTTGGAGGTGATAATTTTTACATAGAAAAATTATGACTTTTTATTTTTTGCTTCAAGTTCACGTTTGAGTTTTGAATCGATGTCTGTATCAAAAGGTTTTGCAGTTTTTTCAATAATTGCGTTTAACATTTTTCGTTTCCTTTCTTTTGACTTTTTATTTGATAGCATTCATCTTATGTAGTAGGTTGCTATTGACAAACGTGTGCTTTTGTGTTATTATTTCCTCGTCTAAGAAGTTAGATTGTAAGCTGAATAATAGCAATAAAAACAACGTAGGGTACGACTTTGTAGACAGTCAATTCCGCTGTCTGCATCTGAAAGGATAATTAAACTGACGGGATAATTATAATTTAATAATTATTATGTGTTTGTTTTAAAGGTGAGTGATGGATATTATAATTAACGGTTTTATTTCTAAAAAAGCGTATAATGAATTACTTCTGTTTTTAATAGAAAAAAGTGATACTTATATGTTTCATTTGCCAAATATGGGAAAAATGTTAATTAATCAACGAAATCATAAGGATTTTCCTGAATATCCTTTGGGTTATACAGAAATTGATGATCAAAAAGACCATTTTAATTATGTTGATAATGTGAAAAAATACCTTGAAATAATACAAAGTGATATTATCAGCTCTCACATTGATACAGGCTATCTTGAACAAACTTTTAATATAGAGATAGAAGTTTTCAACGTGAATATCAGTGAAAAAACTCTTGACTTTTTTTCTATAACTGATAGTTTTTATGAATGGCAATATCCCGAATTGCCTGAAAATCCGTGCTTTTTTGTTGACGGAAAATGTATCTTTGAATGTGTAGCACATGAAAAGATGTGTATTATATACCTTTACAATGAAGAGGTTGTAAATATACTGAACAAGCATAATGTGCAGTATTTTTTAATTTGACAATCTGGAAGTATCTTACAATGCACAGTCAATTCAACTGAAAAGTGATTTAAACAATTAAGTGAATTAAATATTTTGTTTTATATAATAGAAAATTGTTATCCGTTATGTCATAGTGATAAAGTTTTTAGAGCATATTAAATATTTTAACTGTTTGGGGGGATATAAGTGAAGATAAAAAAATATAGAATTGTTGCATTGGTTATGGTGATATTCATAGCGGTATTATCTTTAACGTCTTGTATGTTTAGTCTTTCCCATAGGGCAGATATGTCAAAAGAGAAAAAGTATATGAAAAAAACTTTTGAAGATTTAATGATTAATATTCAAAACAAAGATTCGGAAAAGATAAAAGCAATGTTCACATCAGATGTTGTTTCGTTGAAAGAGAATTTCAAAAACGATATAGAAAAGTTGTTAAATTATTTCGATGGTAATTACACATCATACGAAATGGATGCGACATGCTCAGAAGCTGGTGCATCCAAGGGGGTATATATTGAAACCGTAACAACGATGTTTGAAATTTACACAGAACAAGGTCAATATCGTATGTTTTTAAGGACTTTTTCTTATTACGAGGGAGACGAATCACGAGAGGGAATAAAATGCTTATACATAATTAAGGCTATAGACGATATAGACCTTGAGACAGCGTATAGCGGCGATGTGTATGCTCTTTTTGGTGATTATAACTACACACCTGGAATTAATATTAATGTGGTTAATTCGCCACGAGAAAACAAGGTGATTATAGAAGGGTTTATATATTGAATTGAATTATTGACAAAATAATAAAAAGTTCAGTTATTCAGTAGGAGGGACGTAAAATGGCATCAGATATAACAGAAAAATCAACAAATAACCTTTATTATTCCTTTGGCGTTTCACTCCCTCCATATGGAAAAAAGAATTATATATGGTCTATTTTAAACCATGATATTACACAATGTTCTTGCGGAACAAAGCATTATACGGTATCAAAAGGAAGTCCTATACTTTTTGAATATGACGATGTAAACAAAATTGCTGATGGAATATTCTGCGGTGATGTTCACGATTTCTTTTATGTTTCAAAAAAGACAAAAGAAGTCTTTGAAAATGCAAAAATAACAGGAATTTCTTTTGAAAGAGTACAGGCTTTTCATCAAAAACGAAAAGAGCTTCATCCTTTGGAGTTTGAATGTTATCGGATGATTGTTGACACAGAAAAAGAAGTTGAGCTTGATTATAAGGCTATGCATTTAAAACGAAAAAACGTTTGCCCAATATGTGATAGCTTTACTTTAAGCAGACACCGAATTTTTGAAACTATACTTAAAGAAGAAACCATAAGCGATAAAGATATAATAAGAGTTGAACATTATAGGAAGTTTATATGCACTCAAAAGGTTGTTGATATCATAAGAGATAATAAACTTAAAGGGTTTGAAATAAAAGAAGTTTCAAAATTGTTTTTGGCTTATTGAATTTTTAAAAATCGGTTTTAGAAAATTGACTTTTATAAAACGGTTTTAACAATATAAACGTTAATTGTTTTAACAATATAAACGTTATTTGTTTTAGCTTAAAAACGGGAATATTTTGACAGAAAGAGAAAAGATAATAGATTATTATTTTTTGACAATAAAAAACTGTTTCAACGGGAAATTCCATTGAAACAGTTTTTTGTATAAATACTAAATTATGCTTTTTCTTCGTTTGCAATAGCAACACCGGCAGAAGCACCGATTCTGTTTGCACCGGCTTCAATTAATGCTTTTGCAGAAGCAAGGTCGCGAACACCGCCAGATGCCTTGATAAAGCTGTTATCGCCAACTGTTTTTTTGATAAGGGCAATATCTTCAACTGTTGCACATCCTTTTGCAAAGCCTGTGCAGGTTTTAACAAAGTCTGCTTTTGCTTCAAGACAAAGTTTAGAAACAATAACCTTTTCTTCGTCTTCAAGGAGACCTGTTTCTATGATAACCTTGAGAGTTTTTTCTCCAATGGCTTCTTTAACTGCGGCAATATCAGCACGAACAAAATCGTAGTCTTTGTCTTTCAATTTGCCGATGTTGATAACCATATCAAATTCATCACAACCGTCTTTAAGAGCCTCTTTTGCTTCAAAAACCTTTGTTTCTGTTTTACCGGCACCCAAGGGGAAACCGATAACTGTGCAGATTTTAACGGGGGTATCTTTAAGAAGTGCTTTTGCAACTGCAACATTGCAGGGATTAACGCAAACAGAAGCGAAAGTATATTCAGCAGCTTCTGCACAAAGTTTTTTAAGCTCTTCTGCTGTTGCGGTGGGTTTCAAAAGCGTGTGGTCAATATATGATGCAATTTTCATTGTTGCTACCTCTTTTATTTAATTCTCATTATCCAACCTTCGGGAGCTTCAATTCTTCCCATCTGGATTCCTGTGAGAGTGTCGTAAAGTTTTTTGGTGATTGGTCCCATTTCTTTGTTGCTGTCTGGGAAAACGATTTCTTTACCGTGGTCGTTGATGCGTCCAACGGGGGAAATAACAGCCGCTGTTCCGCAAAGTCCACATTCTGCAAAGTTGGAAAGCTCGTCCTTATAAATTTCTCTCTCTTCCGCTTGAAGACCAAGATATTTTTCAGCAACGTAAAGAAGTGAACGTCTTGTTATGGAAGGAAGAATAGTATCAGATTTTGGTGTTACAACTTTTCCGTCTTTTGTTATAAAAATGATGTTTGCTCCGCCTGTTTCTTCAATTTTTGTTTTTGTTGCAGCGTCAAGATAAAGGTTTTCGTCAAAACCAAGGTCGTGAGCTTCTACAATGTTATAAAGGCTCATTGCATAGTTAAGACCTGCTTTAATGTTTCCCGTTCCTTTTGGGGCTGCTCTGTCGAGGTCAGAAAGTCTGATGTTGAGAGGGCGAACACCTCCTTTAAAATATGGACCAACGGGAGTTGCAAACATTCTGAACTGATATTCCTCAGCAGGTTTAACGCCAATTACGGGGCTGCTACCGAACATATATGGTCTGAGGTAGAGAGTTGCACCAGAACCGTATGGAGGAACGAAGTCTTCGTTCGCTTCAACAACTTGTCTGACTGCATCTACAAACATTCCTTGGGGAAGGGGAGGAATACGAAGTTTAACAGCAGAATCGTGAATTCTTTGTTCGTTAAGGTCGGGACGGAATGCAACGATATGACCGTCTTCCGTTGTGTATGCTTTAAGTCCTTCAAAACAAGTCTGCGCGTATTGAAGAACGCCTGCACATTCGTTTATAACGATGTTTGAATCTTCTGTGAGACCACCTTTGTCCCAAGCTCCGTTTTTGTAATTAGAAACGAAACGGGATCTTGTTTTGATATAGCCAAATCCGATATTTGCCCAATCAATGTTTTGTTTTGTCATTTTTTATGACCTCCTCGGAAATATAAGATTGTTTTTTAAATCAAAAATATTAATTAATGTCATTATACCACTTTATTTTCAACTATGCAATATATTTTTGATATTTTTTCCAAAAAATATATTGAAAAGTTCCGTATCCTTATGATACAATCAAAAAAAGGTTGCTTTGTTTCAGTATTTGGCGTATTATAGTATTAGGTTTATATAATAAATTTTTTTTATGTTTATATTTAAAAGGAAATTATTTTTATGTTTATATATGAAAATGGAATTTTTGTTTCTTCATTGTTGAAAGAAAAGAATATAAAACACGGGTTTTCAACTCGAATAGGTGGAGTTAGTGTTTTGCCGCATACTTCGACAATGAATATTGGTTTTAGAAGAGGGGATGAGGACAAAACTGTTCTTGAAAATATAAAGATTTTTGAAGGTCTTTCGGGAATTGAAAATGTAAAAACGGTTTATGCTCCCCAGATACATTCAAGAATTATACGAAGAATAGAAAATAAATCTTTCCTTTCTCCTGTGGACTCTTGTGATGGATTTATAACGGATAAAAATGGAATATCCTTGCTTATAAGAATGGCAGATTGCGTTCCTATACTGTTTTATGGCGATGGAGTTGTTTGTGCTGTTCACGCAGGATGGCGTGGTACAGTTTCGGGAATAGGCGAAGAAGCGATATTACAGTTTGAAAAATACGGGGTTAAACCTGAAAATATCATTGTTGCAATAGGGCATTGTATACATTCTTGTTGTTTTGAGGTTAAAGAGGATTTTGTTGAAGCTGTTTCAAAGGAAAGGGGAGAGCTTTTTGCTTTGAAGCATATTAAAAAAACGGAAAAAGGCATATTTGCAGACCTTGTTTCAATGAACGAGGATATTCTCAGAGCTTCGGGGGTTTCTCAGATTGATAAAAGTGAACATTGTACAGCTTGTAACCCAAGCCTTTTTCATTCTCACAGAAAAACAAATGGTATAAGAGGAACAATGGGAGCAGTTATTGCTTTGTGAGCTGACAAATATAGCGTATCATTACGAATTATGCTTTATTTAGCACCTTTCTCTAATTTTTTATTATATACCACTTGAAAAATACTATAAAATATGGTAAAATGCAAAATGTATAATATTAAACATAAAAGGTGTAGATTTATGTTTTATAGAATGAGCCTATTTAAAAAAATAACTTCTTTGTTTCTGATATTTTGTTTCTCTTTGTCTCTTGCAAGTTGCAAAGGCAAAAAAGACGAAAGCAAAGAGGTTTTATCCGGAGAAATGTCTTTTTCAAGTATGGTAGAAAATGATATTTCTAAAGGAAGTGAAAAAGAAAATTCTGAAAGATCAGAAGTTTCTGAAAAAACTGATAATTCTGATATTTCTGAAAGTACTCAAAATTCACAAAATATAGAGCTCTCAGAAAATACCCAAAATTCAGAAAACGGCGAAAGCGTTGACTATTCAGAAAATGGTGATACTTCTGATTCATCAGAAAATGTTGAAAGTAGTGAAACTTCTGAGACTTCTGATAATTCTGGAAATTCAGATAATTCGGATAATTCGGATAATTTAAATAATAATGAAAGTTCTTTTGAATATTCTTCAGAAAATTCGTCTTCTGAATCTTCTGAAATTAATTCAGAAATCTCTTCTGAAAGCTCAAAAGAAAATTGGGGAAAAAAAGAAGCAACATATTTTAAAGATACAGGCAAATGCACGTATACAACGATTTATTCTCCCGAAACAAAAGATAAGATAACCTATGAAAACAACGGACTTTACCTTTATAATACAGAGTTCAGAATGTCTCCCGAATTGGAAGACGAATTTATGAAGCTCTTCGCTTCTTTTGAAAATCCTCAATCAATAACCGTTCGTGAGATGAATTCTGAGTTTGTTTTCGCATATAATCCAAATAAAAGAATTGCTTGTGCAAGTGCAATAAAAGCTCCTTTTAGTCTTTTTATAACGAAAGCCATAGAGCAAGGCATTGTTTCTTGGAATGAAAAACTAACGTATGAAAAAAAATACGATTATTTTGAAGGCTCAGGAGTTATTCAGCCGAACTATAAATATGGAACGAAATTTTCCGTTAAACGCTTGTATGAGCTTATGTTGTATGTAAGTGATAATATTGCGTATGTTATGGTGAAAGACCGTTTTGGCGGTGCTTCAAGGTTTAACGATGCTATGAACGCCATAGGATGTAAGGATATAATAACCTCAGGAAATTGGGGAAAGCTAACGTCTTATGAAATGGCTCTTGTTTGGAGAGAGATATATTTCTATACAAAAAACGGTTCTTCTCCATCGAAAAAACTTTATACAGAGCTTGATAAGGCGTTGTATAACGAGCTTGAAAAGGGCATAACGGGGAAGGCAAATCTTCATAAATCGGGATGGAGTGCAAACGGATATAATGATGCGGGTATTTTCTTTGACGGAGAACAGGCATATTCAGTTGCAGTTATGACGGGGAGAACCTCTCTTACAGACGGAAGAAACGCAACCCATCTCAGAAAAGTTGCAAAACTTATTAATAAGCTAATGGCAGAATATAAAACTTACGTTAATGAAAACCAACAATCATAAATAAGAATAAAGAGGTATAAAAATGGATTACAAGGCATTGGCAGAATTATTATTTCCAAACGTTAAAAAAACTCCTGAATATTTTGAGGAAAAATATAAATCAAGAGATCTCCCCGAAGGAGCAAAGGTAACGAGATTTGCTCCAAGTCCAACGGGATTCGTTCATTTCGGAAGTATGTTACCCGTTGTTGTTTCTGAACGTCTTGCACATCAAAGCGGAGGCGTTTTCTATCTCAGAATAGAAGATACAGACGATAAAAGATACGTTGAAGGCGCAGAAGAAGACCTTATCAACGTTTATAAATATTTCGGCGTTAACTTTGATGAAAGCATTATGGCAGGGGGCGAATACGGTCCATACAGACAAAGTGAACGCAAAGAAATATATTCTGCTTATGCGAAAAGACTTGTTGAAGAAGGAAAAGCGTATCCTTGCTTTTGTTCAGCAGAAGAGCTTGATGAAACGAGAAAAATTCAAGAAGAAAGAAAAGTTGTAACGGGATATTGGGGCGAATATGTAAAATGCAGAGATTTGTCCTTAGAACAAGTTGAAGAAAACATAAAAGCGGGAAAAGAATGGGTTCTTCGTATAAAATCAAATGGAAATCCCGAAAATAAAATTAAATTCACCGATTTAATTAAAGGTGCTATTGAAATAACGGAAAACCATATCGACCATATTCTCCTTAAGAGAGACGGAATGCCAACGTATCATTTAGCGCACGGCGTTGACGATCACCTTATGGGAACAACACACGTTGTCAGAGGTGAAGAATGGCTCCCAAGCCTTCCTTATCACTTGCAGATATTTGGTGCATTGGGCTTTAAAGCTCCTAAATATCTTCATATTTCTCAGCTTATGAAATCTGCGGAGGTAACCGACGAGGAAGGAAACGTTAAAACCGTTAAGAAAAAACTTTCAAAACGTGATATGGGTGCAGGACTTAGCTATTATATTGAACAGGGATATACTCCTGAGAGCGTTATGGAATACGTTTTAACGTGTCTTAATTCCAACTATGAGGATTGGAGAAGAGCAAACAAAGAAGCGCATTATACGGAATTTCCTTTCTCCATAAAGAAAATGAGTGCTTCTGGAACGCTTTTCGACTTGGCAAAGCTAAATGACGTTAGTAAAAACGTTGTTTCAAAGCTGACAGCCGAGGACGTATATACAAGGCTTTCTCTTTGGGCAAAGGAATATGACGGTGAATTTTATTCACTTCTTGAAAAATCTCCTGAATATGCAAAAGGAATACTTTCAATTGGAAGAGGCGGAAATAAATCGAGAAAGGACTTCGGAACTTGGAGCGAGGTTAAACCCTTTATCAGCTTTTTCTATGATGAGCTTTTTGTGCGTGAGGAAGAAATTCCAAACTGTTTTGATAAAGAAACTGTAAAAAGCGTTCTTGAGGGCTTTTTAGCTTCTTATGATGAAACAGACGACCAGAACGCTTGGTTTGGAAAGGTTAAAGAGCTTTCCGCCGAAAAAGGCTTTTGTCCGGACGTAAAGGCGTATAAAGCTGATCCAACGGGATATAAAGGACACGTTGGAGACGTTAGCACATTTATTCGTGTTGCTGTTACGGGAAGAACTAATAGTCCCGACTTATACGCTGTTATGCAGCTTTTGGGAAAAGACAGAGTTGAAAAAAGAATCAAAGATTTCATAAACTGAGGAGAAATGAAAATGGATAAGATGGAAAAAATTGATAATACAGAAAAAAATGATAAAACCGAAGAAGTCAGCAATTTTCTTTATGATATCATTGAAGACGATATAAAAGAAGGAAGAGTTGAAAAAATTCATACACGTTTTCCTCCCGAACCAAACGGATATCTTCATATCGGAAGTGCAAAAGCAATTTATATTAACTATACAGCCGCAAAAAAATATGGCGGTAGCTTCAATCTCAGATATGACGATACAAACCCAACAAAAGAAGACGATGAATACGTTCAGAGTATTTATCAGGATTTAACTTGGCTTGGTGCAAATCCAGATGGCGGAATATTCTATGGAAGCGATTATTTTGATAAATGTTATGAATATGCGGTTTTGCTTATAAAAAAAGGTCTTGCATACGTTTGCGACCTTTCCGCAGATGAAATGCGTGAATATAGAGGAACGCTAACGGAAGCAGGAAAAGAAAGTCCATACAGAAACCGTTCCGTTGAAGAAAACCTTGACCTTTTCGAAAGAATGAAAAACGGTGAATTTGAAACGGGTGCGCGTACTCTCAGAGCAAAAATTGATATGTCATCTCCCAATATGAACCTTCGTGATCCTGCAATATACAGAATCCTTCATATGAATCACCATAGACAAGGGGACAAATGGTGCGTTTATCCTCTCTATGATTTTGCTCATCCTATTCAGGACGCTTTGGAGGGAATTACCCATTCAATGTGTTCTATTGAGTTTGAAAACCATAGACCACTTTACGATTGGGTTGTTGACAATATCGGCTTTGAAAAGAAACCGCATCAGTATGAATTTGCTCGTCTTAACGTAACTAATACGGTTATGAGTAAACGTTATCTGAGAAGACTTGTTGAAACGGGCGTTGTTGACGGATGGGACGATCCTCGTATGCCAACACTTTGCGGACTGAGAAGAAGAGGATATACACCAACTTCAATTTTTGAATTTGTTAGAAAAGCGGGTGTTGCAAAGAACTTTTCTATTGTTGATATTGCGCTTCTTGAAAGCTGTATTCGTGATGAACTTAATGCAAACGCAGAGAGAAGAATCGTTATAACAGATCCCATTAAGGTTGTTATATCAAATTATCCAGAGGATAAAAAAGAATATTTTGAAACGTCAAATAATCCAAATAATTCAGAAGCGGGAAAAAGAGAGCTTTTGTTCACAAGAGAAATTTTCATAGACAGAAGCGACTTTTCAATGGATCCCCCTCCAAAATATTTCAGACTTAAACCAAATGGGGAAGTCAGACTTATGGGGGCGTATATAATTAAATTTGTTGAAGCAAAAACAGATGAAAACGGAAACGTTATTGAGCTTATTTGTGAAGCAGACCTTGAAACGAGAAACGGAAACCCCGTAGACGGAAGAAAAGTTAAAGGGACTATTCATTGGCTCAGCACAGAGAACTGTATGGATTGTGAGGTTGCAGAGTTTGACAAACTTTTCACCATTGAAAACACGGGAGCTATTGCCGAAGGTCAGACCTATGACGATTATCTCAACGAAGCATCTGTTTGTGTTAAAAAAGGCTGTAAGGCTGAAAAATGCCTTGAAAACGCCGCTGTGGGCGAAAGATTCCAGTTTGTAAGAACGGGATATTTTTGCAAGGATTCTAAATACGAAGGAAGGTTCAACCGTATTGTTGAGTTGAAAGACTCAAAGCCTTCTCAAAAGAAATAAGGTGGATAAAATGAAAAAGAAAGTTTTAATTATGTTATTAACCGCTTCAATGCTTATATCTGCGGCTTCATGTGGAAAAGAAGAAAAAAGCGAAGAAGCATCATCGGGAAACGTTTCTGAAACTGTTTCAGAAGCTGCATCAGAAGCTGTTTCTGAGGAAAAATCTGAAGAAAAATCTGAGGAAAAATCTGAAGAGAAATCTGAAGAAGTATCAAAGGAGGAAAAATTTATGGCATATGCAGAAGATAAATCCGGATATTTGAAAAACGAACAAACGGAAAATCTTAATTTTAATTCAATAACGGTTAAGGCTAAGGATTTCAAAGGCACTTTCAACAATTCAAGAATTGACGAAAACGGAAGATTAACGATGGAATTGAAAGATGACGTTTACGTTGCAACCTTTGAAAGTGAAGTTATGAACGTTGAAAAATTTTCAACAATGCTTATTTCGTGGAACGCTGTTTGCGGAAACGGAAAAATTGCTGTTTTAGTTTCATATGAAGCAGAAGACGGAACGTGGAGCGACTATTTCTCATATGGCTCTTGGACGGATAAAGACAAAGGTTCAACAAGTAAGAGTGTTACAAACGATTTTGGAAAAATGAACGTTGATACTTTTATACCTTCCAAAGCAACAACGGGAAATATTAAGTTTAAAATTACAATAAACAGAAGCGGCGACAATATCCCCGTTATTGAAAATATAACTATTTCAACTCCTGAGATGAATTGTGCTTCTCCTGCTGAATATCCTGAATCAGCTTGGGTTAAAGTTCCAATGCGTTCACAAAATGCTCCCGAAAACGGAGCTGATGGCGGCGTTATGTGTTCTGCAACAACTGTTGCTATGGCTCTTGAATACTTAGGCTGCAACCAAACAACTTATGAAACTGCTATGGGAACTTGGGATAAAGAGTTTGGCGGATATGGAAACTGGCTTTTCTCTGCTGCGGAAGCTGCTGCTCACGGTTATTATTCTTTCTGTGATTTCTACACGGAAGATATGATGAAATATGCTCTTTCAAAGGGATATGCCCTCGGCTGTTCAACTTATCTCACATCTTCGGGACATATTGTTTTGGTTGTTGGATATGAAACTATTGATGGCGTTGATTATTACATCGTAAACGATCCTAACGTTAAACCAAGTGAAGTAAAAGAAACGAGATATACGTGCGAATATTTCAATTCTGTCTGGATGAAAGACGAATATAATAAAACGGGCGTTGTTTACGTTTTCCAAGGACAGTATTAAACATATTTATATGCCGCCCCAATGGCATAAAAAATAAAAAAAAGTAAATAATTTATTTAAGACAGATTTAAGATGCATTTTATATTATTATAATACAAAATGCATTTTAAATATATATTTTTCTCAGCGCGGAGTGGAATTATGCTTGACAATAAAGATTATAAAGATGATGAAAATGCTTTCAGAAGCTCCTCTTTTTCGGATAATAGGGAACAGAGTGAAGAAAACGAAGGTGCAAAAAGAACAGAAAATTCCGAAGAAATGGAAAATCTGAAAGAATCAGACGTTAAAGAAACAAATTCAGAGTATGGTTATATTCAAAATGATATTAATCGTCTTGATGTGTGTAGCCTTGAAGAACAAAGGGATGAAAACGTAGATAATTCTGATTCAGAAAATCAAAACGGACAAAACCCAAACCCATACGGACAGAATCAAGGTGAAAATAACCAAAATCCATACGGACAGAATCAAGGTGAAAATAACCAAAATCCATACGGACAGAATCAAGGCGGATATAACCAAAATCCATACGGACAGAATCAAGGCGGATATAACCAAAACCCATACGGACAGAATCAAGGCGGATATAACCAAAACCCATATGGACAGAATCAAGGTGGATATAATCAAAATCCATACGGACAGAATCAAGGTGGATATAACCCAAATCCATACGGACAGAATCAAGGTGGATATAACCAAAACCCATATGGACAGAATCAAGGTGGATATAACCCAAATCCATATGGACAGAATCAAGGTGGATATAACCAAAATCCATATGGACAGAACCAAAATCCATACGGGTATTATGAGAATCCATATTTCAGTGATGAAGATTCCAACGATCCCGAAATTCCTCCACCCAAAAAGGGAAAATGGTTTTTTTGGATAATTGCAGCCGTTATGGTTGTTGTTAGTGTTGTTTCCGCTGTAGTTCTTGCTGACCGTTTTGGAAAAGGTACGGGAGCTATAGAAAATAGCTCTGCTGACCTTCCCTCACACGAATATACGTCAAAGGTTATTGAACACGTTAAGACAGAAGAACCGAAAGAAGAAATTTATACAGATAAGATTGAGCTTTATGAAGATTCTCAAAAGAGCTGTGTTACGGTTATAACAAAAGTGAAAAGTAATTTTTACGGTCAAGTTACCGAGTCAAAGGCGTTGGGAAGCGGATTCGTTATTTCAAAAGACGGATATATTGTAACGAATGCACATGTTGTTGAAGGCGGAACAGATTTTAAGGTTCGTTTTTATGATGGAAAAGAAGCAGATGCTTTGCTTATTGGAAAAGAAACCTATTGCGATATTGCAGTTATAAAAATTCGATCTTCAGAAGACCTTGTTCCTGTCAGCTTTGGAGATTCGGGAAAAGTCAGAATTGGAGATTATGCAATGGCAATAGGAACTCCATCAAGTGAAGAACTTTTCGGAACGATGACTTTTGGTGTTATTTCGGGAAAAGAGAGAAAAATACCAATGACAAACAGTGCTGGTCAGACTGTGAGAACAATGTATCTGCTTCAAACTGATGCAACGTTAAATCCGGGTAATTCGGGCGGACCACTTTTTAATATGTACGGTCAGGTAATTGGAATCAATACAATGAAGCTGATGAACGAATATGAAGGAATAGGTTTTGCAATTCCCTCATCGGGAGCTGTTAAAATAATAAATTCCCTTATATCAACGGGTGAGGCTGATTATACAGATTCAGAATACGTTAAGGGCGGTTCACAAATTGGAATTAAGGGATTGACTTTAACAGATGATGCAAAAAAAGAATACGGATTTTCTGAAGAAGCACCAGACGGAGTTTTAATTGTTTCAATTGAAAAGAAATCTTCTGCATATAAAGCAGGTTTAAGCGGATATGACGTTATTTGCGAATTTAACGGAAAAACAATAAAAACAATAGAACAGCTTATTGAAGAAATACAGAATTGCCATCCTGGTGATAAGGTTACGGTTAAAGTTTATAGAGTTGAGCGAGACAGCAAAAAGGGTGAATATTATACCTATAGTTTTGCTCTCGATGCAGTAGAGGAATGATGAAATATGAAAAAAAGTAGAATTATTAGTGTTGCCGCTTTGTTAATAAGCGTTGTTATGACAATGACTTCTTGCGCAGGATTGTCAGATCTTAAGGATATTCTCAATTCTTCTGAGGTTTCAGAAGAATCTCAAAACGAAAGCTCAGAAAACAAGTCTGAAGATGCAAAAGACGAATCTGCTTCTTCTGAAAATTCAGATGATTCAAAAGAAAATTCAGACGATGCTGAGGACGTTCTTAATGAAGTTAGCAAAGAAGAGTTTGAAGGTGCTTCGGGAGAATCTCCTATTGCAGACCTTTACGATTATTGTATTGATAGCTGTGTGAGTATCGTTTGCACGGTTGAGGTTACTTCTCAGGGTATATGGGGAAACCCTTCAACATATGAAACAACCTCTCTCGGAAGCGGATTTATTATAGAGGGCGGTCATATCGTAACGAATCATCACGTTATTGATGATGCAAAAGAAATTAAGGTTGTTTTCAACGATGGCGATGAAGTTAAAGCAGAAATTGTTGGCTCAGACGAAACGTATGATATTGCGGTTTTGAAGGTTAAAACAGATAAGGCTTTAACTCCAGTTAAATTAGGAGATTCTTCAAAAATCAGAATTGGAGAAGAGGTTATAGCAATAGGAACTCCTTCTGGAATTGAATTTGCAGGAACATTGACATATGGCGTTGTTTCGGGACTCAATAGAAAAATTGAAATAACAGACGATTATGGCAAGGTTTTGAGAACGATGTATCTTATTCAAACGGATGCAACTCTCAACCCAGGTAACTCAGGCGGACCTCTTTTTAATATGAAAGGTGAGGTTGTTGGAGTTAATAATATGAAGCTGATTTCTTCTTATGAAGGAATAGGATTTTCAATTCCCATAAACGGAGCTATGGAGATTATCAACGCTTTAATAAAGGGCGAAGAGCTTCCCGATAGCGATTATGCAACAACAGCGGCATATCTTGGAATAGAGGGGGCAACCGTTTCTGCGGTAAGAGATGAATATAATTTAGGCAAAAACGTGCCTGATGGAGTTCTTGTTGTTTCTGTTGAAAGAAAATCTGCAATTTATAAAGCGGGACTCAGCGCATATGACGTTATAACAAAATTTGAAGGTGTTGAAGTAAAATCTATTGAAGAGCTTAAAAATGAACTTGCAAAACATAACGCAGGTAAAGAGGTTACAATAGAAATATACAGAGCTTCAAGAAGCGGAGACACGGGAGAAACTTTAACTCTTAAATTTAAGCTGGAAAAAGCAAACTGATAAGAAGTTTTGATAGGAGGGGATAGATATGTTTAATATCCTCGTTGCAGAAGATGATAGCGAATTGAGAAAGCTGTATTGCAAGGTTCTTGAAAAAAACGGATATAAGGCGTTTCCCGCTGTTTCGGGTGAAGATGCTCTTGACGTTTTAGACAGAGAATATATCGATTTGCTCATATGTGACGTTATGATGCCCGATATGGACGGAATTGAATTAACAAAGGCTTTAAGAGAAAGCAACTATTCCCTTCCTATATTAATAATAACAGCAAAAGGCTCTCTTTCGGATAAAAGTATAGGATTTTCCGCTGGTGCAGACGACTATATGGTTAAGCCTATTGATACGGCAGAAATGCTTCTAAGAGTAAGCGCACTTCTCAGAAGAGCAAAAATAGTAAACGAGCGGAAACTTGTTGTTGGAGAAACAATACTTGAATACGATTATCTTACAGTAAAGAATCCTGAAAAAGAAATTATGCTTCCGCAAAAAGAGTTTAATATTTTATATAAACTTCTTTCTGAACCTGGGCATATTTTCACCCGTCAACAGCTAATGGACGAATTTTGGGGAATGGATAGCGAAACAGACGCAAGAACTGTTGACGTACATATAAACCGATTAAGAGAAAAATTCGGTAATAATAAAGATTTTCAGATTATAACGGTCAGAGGTCTTGGATATAAGGCTATGAGAAACCTTTGAAAATGATAAATAATCTGAAACTATAATCATCAGAATAACGAAAATGCCAAATTATGAGTTTATCATTTTGGCTTTTTTGTTTTTTAAAACTTTCTGAAAAGAGGAACAAAAATGAAAAGAAGGATAATTAAAAGCAGAAAAATATGGATAATATTCACCTTTTTAACGTTTTTTGTTATGAGCCTTTCTATGCTTGTTACAACGTTTTGTATTATGATGGCTTATGACAAAGGACTGATTGATACAGAGAGGGGAATATCTGCATTTTTGCCATTCTCCATAACGAGCGTTGCAGTTGCAACGGTTCTTTCTGCTTTTGTTTCACGTTCTGTTTTGTATCCCTTAAAGGACGTTGCAGATGCTGCGAAGCGAATTGCAAAAGGAGATTTTTCAAAGAAACTAAACGAAAACAGCATTATTGAAGAAATTGTTCACGCATCAAGAAATTTCAATCTTATGATGGCTGAGCTTGAAAAATTAGAGGGTTTCAGAAGTGATTTCGGAGCAAGTGTTTCTCACGAATTTAAAACTCCTTTGGGAAAAATAAAAGGGTATGCAGAGCTTCTGAGAGACGGTGATTTATCCTACGAGGAAAGAGAAAACTGTATTGAACAAATAATAAGCGGTGTTGATAAATTAAACGTTATGTCTGAAAAAATGCTTTCTCTCGCAAGATTTGAAAATCAACAGCTTGTATTAAATAAAACTAAATTCAGCTTAGACGAACAGCTAAGGCAGATTTTTCTCAGTTATGAATCAGAATGGAGCAAAAAAAATATTGAACCTTCTTTTGAGTTGGAAGAAGTTAACTTTTTTGGGGACGTTAATATAATTTCTCATATATGGGCAAATATAATTGAAAATGCAGTTAAATTTACTCCAAACGGTGGAAAAATCAATATAGAATTAAAAACGGAGAATAATAAGGCTTTTGTTTCTGTTTTTAATTCGGGAGAGGGAATAAAACAAAATGATATATCTCATATTTTCGAAAAATTCTATCAGGTTGACCGTTCAAGAAAAGACAGAGGAAGCGGACTTGGTTTGCCCCTTGTTAAAAGAATCGTTGAGCTTTGCGGCGGAGAAATTTCTGTTAAAAGCGAACTTGGAAAAGGAACGGAATTTATTGTGATGCTACCCCTCGAAAAAGAGAAAAAATATTAAAATTTACAAACTTTTGATATAAAAGTAGAAAAAAGTTTATACAAATTTGCTAAAAATAGGTATAATAAGATTGTGGTTGGTAAACTTCAACAACCTAAAAAAATATTATTAAAAAGAGGTTTTGCCATGAAAATGTCAAAAGTGAAATCTTATTCAAAAAAAGTCCTTTCTTTAGCATTAATTGTTATTATGCTTGTTTCCGTTTTTGCTTCTTCCGC
This sequence comes from Eubacteriales bacterium, assembly GCA_045578045.1. Lineage (GTDB taxonomy): Bacteria > Bacillota > Clostridia > Oscillospirales > CAG-382 > SIG653. The sequence continues at coordinate 29,561 of JAZNJM010000048.1, forward strand.
GTTAACGGGATATGCAGCCGAGCTTGAACCGTCAGCCGAAAGCGGATATACGGTTTATCGTTCAAAAAATTATCTTTTTGGTATAAAAGGCTCAACAACCGTTTCTACCTTCAAAAAAATGTTCTCAGGTCAGAATATATCAGTTACAGATTTATCTGGAAATAATTTAATGAACTCTGCTTACATCCCAACGGGAAGCGTTGTAAAGCTCTTGAACGGATCGTCAGTTCTTGATGAATTGACAGTTATCGTTGGCGGAGATGTTGACTGCGATGGAAAAGTTAACGCAACAGACCTTGTTGTTGTTAAAGCTAAATTTAAAAATACAGTAACATTAAGTGATGCCGCTTTCAATGCTGCTGATGCAGACGGAAACGCTGTTGTAACAGCAACTGATTATATTATGATTAAGCGTCAGATTGCGGGTACATATACAATCAATAAGGTTTCTCCCGAATACGTTCCAAAAACAACGGTTCCTGATGTTACGGGTTATACTGCTGAAAACGCTAAAATTGAAATTGAAAGAAAAGGTTTCGTTTATGCAGAAACTTTTGCTTTCAGTAATACCGTTCTTTCAGGATACGTTATTTCTCAAAATCCTGCTTCAAGCAAACAGGTTCCCGGTTCAACCGTAACCGTTGTTGTAAGTAAGGGTAAAGAATTTACAACAAGAATAAATTATCTTGATAATATGAAAGCTGTTTGGCTTTCACAGTTTGACATTTCAGATCTTTGGACTTCAAGCTCTGCTTCAACTTTCAGAGCAAACATAAAGGGCGTTCTTCAAAGATGTGCAAACAACGGATTCAATACTGTTTTCGTTCAATGCCGTCCAAACGGAGACGCAACTTATAAATCCAGCTTATTCCCTTGGTCAAAATATGTTTTCGGTTATGGCGTAGGTTATTCTTCTTCCGCAACAAAAAGCTATGATCCTCTTGCTATAACTGTAGAAGAAGGTCATAAGCTCAATCTTTCCGTTCACGCTTGGATAAACCCTTTAAGACTTATGTCAACTTCTGAAATAACGTCTGTTTCAGATAGTTATAAAATTAAACAATGGTATAATTCAAAACGAGGAACGTATGTTGTTGCCGTTGGGGATTACTATTATCTCAACCCTGCTTATGCAGAAGTTCGTCAGCTCATTATAGACGGTGCAAAGGAAATAATGAAGAATTACGACGTTGACGGAATGCATATTGACGACTATTTTTATCCAACAACGTCTTCATCATTTGATCAGGCAGCGTTTAGTGCAAGTGGTTTCAGCAACGTTTATAATTTCAGACGTTATAATATGAATCTTTTGGTTTCCGGAATATATTCTGCAACAAAATCTATTGATATAGATCTTGTTTTTGGTGCATCTCCCGCCGGAAACCCAACAACTGTAATAAACAGTCATTGTGCGGATATTGAAACATGGTGTTCAAGAACAGAATATATCGATTATATTATGCCACAGCTTTACTATGGATTTAACCATCCTTCTGCACCTTTCAAAACGATGGCTCAGAAATGGTCAAATATGGTAACTTCTTCAACTGTAAGATACTACGTTGGTTTAGCTCTTTATAAAGCGGTTGATCCTTCTTCGAGTACGTCTTCTGACGGTTCGGAATGGTATAACTACAATGATATAATCCAAAGACAGATACAGTATTGCGACACCAGCCTTCCAAAATGTAAGGGAATTGTAATTTTCTCATATATGAATCTTCTTGCAGGAACAGCTGACGTAAGCAGTATGATTCCCGCACTAAAAGCATTTTCAAACTAATGAAATTCAGGGAAAAACGGTGCATTCGCGCCGTTTTTCAGCTTAATTAACCAAATAGGAGCGTTTATCATATGAAAGCATACGTGCTTTTTTCATCATCAAGCGGAAATTCTTCATATATTAAAAGTGGAAAAAATGAAATATTAATAGATGCAGGATTGTCTGCAAAGCAAATTTCAGATTCTCTTATGAAGCTGGGAACAAATTTATCAAATATTTCTGCAATTTTTATAACACACGAGCATATCGACCATATAAAAGCGTTGAACGTTATATGCCGTCATCACGATATACCTGTTTATATACCTTCAAAAAGTCTTGAGTTTGTTGCGAAAAATATGCCGTGGACTGCGGATCATCTTGTGGAAAACGATGGCGGTTCTGTTGTTTCTTTTGATAACGTTGTTATTCGTGCTTTTAATACTCCCCACGATTCTCTTGGAAGTGTTTGCTATCGTTTAGAAAGTGAAAGTTCAACCTTGGGATATGCAACGGATATAGGACATATAACTTCTGAGATTAAAAATGCTTTAATAGGGTGTGAAAACGTTGTTATAGAATCTAATTATGATCCATATATGCTTAAAAATGGTCAATATCCATACGCAACAAAGCAAAGGATTCTTGGAAACAGAGGTCATTTATCAAACGGAGATTGTGCTTCATTTTTGCCAACCCTTGTTGAAAATGGAACGAAAAATATTGTTCTTGCACATTTGAGCCAGAATAATAATAAGGAACATATTGCATTGGCAGAAAGCAGAGGCTCTCTTAACTCTTTTGGAATATCTGTTGACAGTGTTCAAGGAAAAGCAGATGTCAGACTTTGTGCTGCATCTCCAAATAGTATTATAAACGTTTTTTAATTTGATTTTAATTAATAATAATTACTATATTGGTAGAATTTATATTATTGGTGTTTTTATGGATAGAAGAAAACTGATTCGGTATAAAGAGGCACTTCATACCGAAATTATGAGAAGCTACAGAGTTATTGAATATCTTGACTTTTCTCAAATGGCGGGTTCTCTTCCTGCTGAGGTTATCGAGGGGTATGTACTTAATGACCTTGAAACGTATAAATACTATGCTGTTTTGAGGTTTCAAAGCACGTCTCAGATTCCCATAGCAGAGCTTGGAATAAGGCTTCATTTATATAATAATTCCTCCATACCATACGGAAAGATTAATTATAAATATCCAAGCGGAAATATTGGGTTTGGTTTGCAAGAATATACAGATGAAAAATCAAAAGAGCTTGTTTCTAAAAAAACTCCCGATGAAGTTATAAAATATGGTGAGATATTTGGTTCGTACGTCCTCATACCTTTACCAGACAGCTATTTCACTAAAATGAAGGTTGAATTTCTCTATTCTGTTTTCAACAACGGAGAACGCAAAGATTATAACTTTATGTATGGAAAAAATAAGCCAAAGAGCTTTAAAACATATGATGAAGATACAATTTTTGCTTTCAATAATGTTAATATCTATATGAAGCAAGAAGAAGAACATCCAACAACCGTTATTCCTGAACAAGGTGAGGTTATGTGGTTATGTTGCTGCGGACATAAAAATCTTAATTCAACGGAATATTGTTCAAAATGTTCGAGAAATAAAACTTGGCAGCTTGAAAACCTGAGCGAAAAAGCTCTTGAAAACGTAACCAATTCAATGAAGAAAAATGCAGAGGTCTCTTATACACGAATGAAACGTTCAAAATATGAGAGAACTGAGCTTGAAGAAAAACCTGAAGAGCGTTTACGCCGAATTGAAGAATATCAAAAGGTTTTGGAAAACGTTGCAAAACAGCAAGCTGAACAAAGCCGAAGAAAATGGATGATATTTCCAAAAATTATAGCTTATTTTGCTTTTATTTATCTTTTGATATATCTTTTGGGTTTATTTGTGAGATAAAAAAACTAATATGAAAAAGCTATAAAATCCTAAAAATAGTAAGATAATAAAAAACAAAAATCCGCCTTAAATTTATTTTCACTGCGGATTTTTAAAAAGAACGGGCTGTAAAAATTTTTCGTTTTTACAGCCCAATTCAATTTTTAGAATATTAAACTATTCTCCTGAAGGAGATTTATATTTAACGTTTTGAGGGAGGGGAGAACCGTCTAAATGCGGAAAACCCGTTTTGTCAAAGAAAACCTTTTGACAATGACAATGGCGTGTCATCGGCTCAACCTTTTCATTAAATTCGTGGAGACAATGGTGGCAAATCCAAAGCTCTGTTTTGTCGGGAGAATAGAAGAAGGTTGCGTGTCCTGGACCATAGTTTCCGTTTCCTTGTTGGAAAAGTGGTTCTTCGTCTTTAACCCAGCTATCAGCAGAAAGTATATCTCCGCCTGTATATTCCAATATTCCCAAAACGTATTCGTTGTTCCAACATCCGTTTCCAGAATATACAATGAAAAGTCTGTTGTCTTTTTCAACGAAATATGCTCCTTCGTTTATTGGAGGAATCCTGATAAGCTCCCAGTCGTATTTTGCTTCAGCAATAATTGTGTATTCTCCAATAGGCTCTGTTGGACTTTTCATTTCCTGAATAGCAAGAACCTGTCGTCTTCTTCCATCGCTTGGAACAAGGGAAAAGCATATATATAGTTTTTCGTTTTTCTTATCTTTATATATAGTTGGATCAATTGCGTAAACTTCGGGATTAATATGACCGCCCAAAACAAACCCGTCAAAGGGATCGTCTGTTTTTGCTTTAAGACAAATAACGTGTTTTACGTTTCTGTTTTCCGCGGTTTGATGTGTGCTTGTGTATATATACCATTTTCCATCAATAAAATGAAGCTCAGGAGCCCAAAGGAATCCATAGGTTTTGTCTTCATCATTTGCTGTATATATTATTCTTGATTCGCTGTTTGAAAACATATCAGAGAGCTTTTTCGCTCTATGCATAGTTAAGGTTTTATCACCCGTTGAAATCCCGTAATAACATTTATTGAAATCACAATAAACTATACAAGGATCAGCGTTATCCAATAGAGAAGAAAGAGGATTTTTATATCCGTTTTCGTCTTTTGTGTATACACAGCTGAAAGCCTTATCCTTTAACATAATAACCTCTTAATATTCAATTTTTTTGCTTGGTATTTTTTTAAGAGCAGAAAGAGAATTTGCAAGTTCTTGTTTTGTTTCAATTCTCGGTTGTCCTGTAACGGGGTTGTAGAAATATTGATAACAGAAAATAGAAAAACCGTCAAATGAATCCTGAGCGTTCATATATTCATAAGTTTTTTTGTATATATCCTTGTTTTCAATAAATTCATCATAATATTCGCCGTTATATCCGTATATTGCATTTGCAAAGGTCAATCCAACCATATAGTCAACGTCTTCACAGCAAAGGTTTGCCCAAAGCTGATACGTTTCAGCAAAAGGACAAATTGAATGTTCAAAGCCCCAATAAATCTGTGGCATAATATAATCAATATATCCCTTATTTCCACACCACGTATCAACGTCTGCATAATGGGAGTTTCTAACGTTATTAATGTTCCCCGCAGGAGCTATACCATATATAACTTTTGGATTTTCTGCTTTAACCGCAGAATAAATTCCCGAAACAAGTTTATTAAGGCTTTCGTTGCGGAGCTTTTTCAAGGTCATCGTTGCGTTTTTAGCTTTTTCTGCTTTAAGCTCTTCGTCATCCATCGCCGTGTCGTTTCCGGGATAGAAATAGTCGTCCATATGAACTCCGTCAACGTCATAGTATCTTACAATTTCTGCAACACCGTCAATTATAAGCTGACGAACTTCTTCATAATAAACGTTAAGGTAGTATGAAGGCTTTTTATTGTATTCTCCAACGAAAAGGTATCTTTCATATTTTTTTGAGTTAGTCCAACGTGCTATTGGATATTGAGGATTAAGCTTTTTAGCATCTTGAACAGACATAGCGCGCATTGGGTTAAACCAAGCATGAAAACTTAAGCCTTTTTTGTGAGCGAGGTCGATAAAAAGTTCAAGGGGATCGTATTGTGCATATTTTCCATATGATCCGTTTATAAAGTGGGACCAAGGATAATATTCAGAAGGGTAGAAGCTGTCTCCGTTTGGACGAACCTGAACGATAACCGTATTGAATCCCAACGCTTTAATTTTGTCAAGGGCATCTGTTGCCAATCTTTTGAAAGTGGATTTTGGCATCTGTTTTTGTCCGCCGCAATAAACTTTTTCAAAGTCAAATTGTGAAATCCACATAGCTTTCATTTTATCATAATTGAGAGGTACGTAATCGCTGTTTGCTCCCTTCTCTAAAACACCTCTTTTTTTAAGAAGCTCATCATATTTAGAAAGCTGTTGATAATCTTCAGAGCCTTTTGGTTCTTCGATTGAAGACGTTTCCTCTGACGTTTCTTTAGAAGTGTCTGTAGAGTCTTGAGAATTGCTATCAGAAGCTGTTGACTCTTCCGTTGATATTTCTGATGCTTTTGATTCTTCTGCGCCTGAGTTTTCTTCTCCGCAAGAAGCGAGAGGCAAAAGCAAAAGGGCAGAAAGTATAAATGCAATTATTCTTTTTTTCATAAAACGCTTCCTCCGCTTAGTTCAGGTTTCTGTTAATACTTAATCTTTTTGCTTGGGATTTTTGCCATAGCGGTAAATGCGTTAACAATTTCTTCGGCGGTTTTAACGTTTGCCATATTTGTTAATGCGTTAAAGTAATATTGATAGCAGAATACCGCAAATCCTTCGAAGGAGCTTTGGGCGTTAATATATTCAAAGGTTTTTCTGTAAACGTCTTTTGAATCCTTAAATTCATCGTAATGTGAGCCGTCATATCCATATACTGCGTTTGCAAAGGTAAGACCAGCCATAAATTTAACGCTGTCGCAGCAGAGGGCTGCCCAAAGCTGATACGTTTCGGCAAAGGGACAAATAGGATGATCAAATCCCCAATAAATCTGAGGCATAATATAATCTATATATCCAGGGGTACTACACCAAGTATCAACGTCTGCATAGTAGAATTTTCTGACGTTGTTAAGGTTTCCTGCGGGAGCTATACCATATAAAACGTTTGGATTTTCTGCTTTAACCGCAGAATATATTCCCGAAACGAGCTTTGATAAACTATCGTATCTCATTTCTTTAAGGGTATATTCAGGATTTTTTGCTTTTTCAGCGGCAAATTCAACGTCATCCATAGCTTCATCATTTCCCGGATAGAAATAGTCGTCCATATGAACACCGTCAACCTTATAATATCTTACAATTTCAGCAGCTCCGTTTATAATAAGCTGACGAACCTCTTCGTAATAAACGTTAAGGTAATATGCCTTTTTATCAACGTAATCTCCAACAAAAAGATATCTCTGGCGTTCCGGATCTTTCATCCATTGAACCATAGGATATGCATCATCCAGCTTTTCAGCGTTTTCGAGAGTCATACATCTCATTGGGTTGATCCACGCTTGAAAGCTCAATTTTCTCTTATGAGCTTCATCAATAAAGATTTTAATTGGATCGTATTTTGCAAATTTTCCGTATTCTCCGTTAATGAAATGAGACCAAGGATAGTATTCAGAGGGGTAAAAACTGTCTGCGTTTGGGCGTAACTGAACTATAACCGTATTAAAGCCTAATGCCTGAATGTTGTCGAGGGCTTTTCCTAAAAGCTCTTTATAGCTTTTCTGACTTCTTTGTTTTTTTCCATCGGTGTATACCGCGTTGAAATCAAACTGAGAAATCCAGATTGCCTTCATTTTGTCGTAATTCAATGGCTTGTACGAGCTGTTAGCACCCTTTTCAAGCTGAACTCTTTTTGCTAAAAGTTTGTCTTTTTGTGCGAGGGCGGTGTATGCGTCTTTCATATGTTCCTCCGATTTTTTGATATATTTTTTTATTTTGAAAATATAAGACGAATAGCAATTTTTATTCTTTTTTGAAGGTATCTCCAACGTTATTTTTTATCATTCTGAATTTTCCGCTTTTTTCTCTCGGAATTTCTTCAACGTGTTTTATAATAAGTTTTGTGTTTTTACCGAATTTTTGAACAAATTCTTTTTCTATAAGAGAATCGTAATGACTTTTATATAATTTTTCGTCAACCTCTAAAAATAAAGTAATTTCTTCCAATGTGTTTTGAATAAACTGAGAGCGTATAACAGCGTTTGGAAGATATTTAAGTATATTTGAAACGTTTCCCCCGTTGATTTTAGCACCTTCTGAATTATATAAAAAGTCAAGTTTTCTACCTTCTATTGATTCTATTATGGGAGAATTATTTCCACAATTGCAGATTGATTCTTTATCAAAAACCATTCTGTCTCCAATTCTGTATCTTATAAGAGGAGTTGCGTATGTTGTAAAGCTTGTTACCAATATTTCATCACTGTTTTCTAAGTTTTCAAAAACTCCGCTTGATAAATCCATATGTAGCTTTTGATTCTGACATTCATAAACAAAAGGGGCTCCTTCGCTTGATGCGTATTGGTTGTATACTTTACAGCCAAAAACTCTCTCCAACAGCTTTCTGCCTTCTTCTGTTAAGGTTTCTGAGGTTGGAAATATGGCGATAGGCTTAAACTCAAGCTCTATATTGTGTCTTTCTATGTAGTTTGCCACATCACACATTGAGGAAAAAAAACCGTCAATAGCTTTTGGCTTGAACTTGTTCAGACTTTTAACGTAAAATTCCATATTCTCCTCAGTTAAGTTAAAAGAAGAATAAATCATCTGTTTACAAGCTGCATTATACCTCCAGAAAATTTTCTTTTTCTGTTTTGGCGGAACTATATGCTTTCCGTTGAATGTAGCTCTTTTCATTTTTCTGTGAATAAACCCTAATTTCAATTTGAAAAAATCAAGAGTTGCCATTCGCTTCATAAGGTCTTCTTCTGTCATAACAACAGAAAGAGATTTTCCCGTTGTTCCACCTGTATAACCCGTTACCTGTCTTTTTTTCGTTTTAACTGTCAAGGCTTCTATATTTTCACGAAGAGCCTCTTTTTCAAGAATAGGTAATTTTTTAAGGTCTTTTATCGTTTTAATAGAGCTTATATCAATATCTTTATATAAATTTTTATAAAATAAACTGTTTTCGGCTGAATGTTTTATAAAGCGTTGAAGCTCTTCTCTTTGATAGCTCAGTTTTTCATCTAAGGATAATGTATCAAAACGTTTCAGAAATTCAAGATGATTTTTATACGCTTTTCCGTATCTTTGTTTGTTGTTTAAATATCCTTTAACAGTAGTCATTACGTTTTGTATGAATATTGGTGAACAGTTATATATTTTTTGTAGTACGTTCATTTTTTAAGTATTGTTTTTTGTTGATTTTTAATTTCAGAAAACTCAGGTAGATTTATTTCTATGTGCCAATTTATATACAAAGTCTGGAATGAGCCATTTTACTAAAGGTATAATTACTTGAACGTAGCTCGTTATAGGACATTTAAAATATCTGATTACCTTGCGTTTAACTCTCATTTCATTAAGTCTGTTTTGCAAAGTCCTTCTTTTCGTTGCATTTCTGTCATCACGCATAGAATATAAGGCTTCTTGAAGATTATATCCTTTATATCCCGCTTTATATAGCCTTACCCAAAGGTCATAGTCCTCAACTCTTTTGTATTTTTCTGTTTCGTCATATCCTCCAACGGTATCTAACGCTTCTTTTCTCACCATACAACCTGCATGACAAAACATTGAAGTTTTAATAAAATCCTCTGCCTTTGGTTCTTTTGGATATTTTATTGTATTAAAAATACCGTCTTTATCGTATATGTTCATCCAAACGCTAACCAAGGCGTAGCTTTCGTTGGACAATAAAAATGAAAGCTCTTTTTCAAACCTGTCGGGTGGACAAATATCGTCTCCGTCCATTCTTGCAATAAAATCTCCCTTTGCATTTTTAATACAATTATTAAGAGTTGGAGCTAAGGTGAGATTTTTTTCATTTCTAATAACTTTTATTCTGCTATCTTTCTTTGAAAGCTCTAATGCATATTCATACGTTCCATCTGTTGAAGCGTCATCACACATTATAAGCTCCCAATTTGTATACGTTTGATTTATAATACAATCAACCGCTTCTTTGAGGGTGGATTTGCAGTTATATATACCCATAGCAACAGAAATCAAATGGGAATTATTCATCTCAGTCCTCCAAGGCGTATAATTCTTTCAGTTCTTCTTTGACATTTTTATCCGTAAACGGAAGAACAGAGTTTGCAATCAGCTTTGAATCTTTTTGAGCTTCAAAAATTTCGGAAATTTTATCTGATAGTTCTATATAGTTATCAACAGAATAAAGATATCCGTTTACGCCTTCTTTAACAAGTTCTTTATGACCTCTGTTTATAGAAGCAACAACGGGTTTTCCGCAAAGCATTGCTTCCATAAGATTAAGAGGTAACCCCTCACGATAGCTACAAGCAACAAGTAAATCACATATTTGCATATACTTATTAACTTCTCTCGTATACCCCAAAAGTTTTACGTTGTTTTCTAAACTTTCAGATTTAATAAGGTTTTCAAGATTCTCTTTTTCACTTCCGTTACCTGCGATAAGAAGAGTTGAATCCGGATATTTTTCTAAAACCTTTTTCATCGCTCTAACAGCAGTTTTCTGGTTTTTATTTGGAAGAAGCTCTCCAACGTTTAGTATAATTTTTCCCGAAAGTCCAAGAGCGTTTTTTTGTTTTAATTGTTCTTCTTCAGATATGGGAAAAAAACGCTCCGTACTTGCGCCAACGCCGTGAAGATGAAAAACGTTGCAGTCAAATTTTTCTTTAGCAAGATTATAATCCTCCAAACAGATTGTTATAAGCATATCTGTGAAACGTGCCATAAATTTTTCAATGGGATAATAAATCATCCAATTCTTTTTTGGCGCACCCTTATAAAAATGGAATCCGTGAGCAGTATAAAAAATTTTCGTTCCTTTTTTGCGATACTTATTTCCTGCAATTCTTGCAATAATTCCTCCAACGGGGGTGTTACAATGAATTATATCGTATGTATTTTCCTTAAGAATTTTTGAAAACGATTTATATGCTGAAAAGTTTCCAAAATGAAAAGGGGAACGTTTGAAATTGATATTAAAAACTTTTTCTGCATATTCCATTTTTAAACCGTTTTTTTCGGCTAAATTATCCCTCGCTGCAACGTGAACCTCATATCCGTTTTCGCAAAGTAGCTTCATCAAGGGTTTATGAAATTGACAAATATGGCTTTGAACCGTTGCAACAAGTAAAACTTTTTTCATTTTAACCTCATTATTTTTTATGGTAATATGGAATTGATTGTGAAAATAACGTTTAATGCGAATGCGCGGAAATTTGTTTCTTTCATATTTTTCACTCGTATATTCATACCAAACAGCTCTTTGTTTAGATATTTCTTCATATCGAGATGATGCTGGTCTGAAATTCGTTTTTCAAGAGGAACTCTGAATAACAGGTCAAAAAACCTTCGGTTGTTGTAAATAAAGGTTATATCGAAGCAATATTTCATTTCGCTTATGTTAAGTCCGCCCCAGCTTCCCCAGGAAACCTCATTATAGTGCATATCTGCAATAGGATACGACGAAGGAATTTTATCATATTCGTATTTCTTTATATAACTGTCGAAAAGGGCATCAATTTTGTGAGCTAATTTTCTGTTTAATATAAAAATCTTATATAAGTTTCTGAAAAGTTTTGGAGACATTTTTGGCATTGTTTTTCTTCCGTAATACTTGTACCAATACGCTCTTATGGTTTCAGAAACCCACGATTTTACTTCAACGTCGCATTTACAGTTATTCTTTAAAATTATTCTTTTTCTTGATTCGTTTAATTTTCTTTCTGCAACGTAGCTATTGTTGTGTCTTAAAACAGAAAGAATTTCCTCTAATTTGTCTATTTTTTCGTTTTCCGTTGGAATTACAAATTCGTTGTGTTTGATATTGAAATTTTCAGCAATTCTTTTTGCAGCTTCCGCATCAGGCACTTCTTTTTCAGCAGAAATATAGCTGAAAGTTTCAAATTTATCATAAATTCCGTTTGCTGCGGCAAAGGTTGTATTGCTGTCTATACCGCCTGTTAATGAAATCCAAGGTTTTTTCCACTTTCTCGAAACTAAGGTCATATTGTTTTTCAGAATATCGGCGGCTTCTTTTATAACTTTATCATAATCTTTTTGTTCAGTTGCGGTTGTGGAATCTTTTAAAGGCCAGAATCTTTCGTGCTTAATTTCACTGTCATAGTGATAAAAAATGCTTGGAACTATTCTTTTAACGTCTTTAAATGGGGTTAAATCTCCTGGGAGATATGGTCCTAAAAGTCTATTATACCAACTATAATTAACGAGTTCTTTTACGAAATCATCCATTTCTAATCCATTTATATCTCCTATGAGTTGTGGATGAGAAGAAATGTAAAAGCTACCGTCAATTTTTCCGTAGCAAGCAGATTGCATTCCAGACGGATCAACTAAAAAACTAATTTTTCCGTCATAAACATCCCCCATAACGAAAACGCCCGTTAAATCGCTTATACGTTCTAAATACTCGTTGGAATTGTGCTTTTGTGCAATGTATTCAAGCTCTTTTGCTTCGTCAATTTCCATTGTGAAAGGATTATATGCGTGTCCCATAATAAAGAAGCATTTTCCATCTTTTTCAATAATGTTCATTCCCGTTTTTTCGTGTGCCATAAAATAATATCCACAATGAAATTCTTTTTTCCAATTTCCGTAAAAAGGAAAATCATTAGTTTCTATTTCTTTATCTGTAATCAGAAACCCGCGTATGAATAAATCTTTTTTTAATTCGGGATTTAATGATAAAACTTCTTTGATATTGGAATTCATAGTTAGTAACTCCTTGCACTATATTTTTGATTATAAATTATAATAAGCCTCAAATTCTGCGGGAGTTGGTATTGCTGAAAGTTTTTTACATTCTTCGCGTTTTCTCTTGATGAAGTTTTTAATCAATGCTTCGGGGAAAACACCGCCTTCTGTGAGATATTCATAATCTGCTTCGAGAGCGTCAAGGGCGGCTTCAAGAGACGTTGGAAGACCTTTCAGCTTTGCTTTTTCTTCATCTGAAAGATTGAAAAGGTTAAAATCATATGGTCCCCAACCGTTTTCGTGTGGATCGATTTTATTTTTAATTCCGTCAAGACCAGCCATAAGGAGAGCCGCATAGCAAAAATATGGGTTACAGGTTGCATCGGGATTTCTTATTTCAAAGCGGCGTTCCATTGGTTGCTTTGCATATGCAGGTATTCTGATAACTGCGGAACGGTTGGAGGTTGCATATCCAACGGTAACGGGTGCTTCAAACCCAGGAACAAGACGTTTGAATGAGTTTGTGCTTGGATTTGTTATAGCACAAAGAGAAGCGATATGTTTAAGAAGTCCACCCATAAACCAATGTGCTTCTTTGCTGAGGTGTGCATATCCTTCGTCATCAGAAAATACGGGTTTTCCGTCTTTGGTAAGGAGAATATGAACGTGCATACCGTTTCCTGCTTCTCCCATAACGGGTTTTGGCATAAGTGTTGCACTCTTTCCGTATTTCGCGGCGGTGTTATGAATTATATATTTAATCATCATAGTTCCGTCTGCCATTTTTTGACATCTGACCTAATTTAGGTTCTATTTCAAACTGACCAGCCGCACCAACTTCGGGATGATGATATTTAACGGGAATACCCGCTTCTTCTATGAGCATACACATTTCGCTTCTACATTCGTATGAGTTATCATAAGGTTTTGCAATATGATAATTTTTCTGTTTGGGAACAACGTGTCCCATCCCTTGAGAAGAGCTATTCCAATATGCCATTTCAGCATCTAATGATGCCCCAATACAATACGGTTGAACTGTCCAATTAACGTCATCAAAAAGATAAAATTCAAATTCGGGGAGAATATACATAGTGTCGGCTACACCCGTTGATTTCATATATTCCTCGGCGGCAATAACTATATTTCTTGGGTATTGGTCGAGAGGACGGTTTTGGGGGTAATCAATAATCATTGCATTTCCGCCCATAGAGAGAGTTGGAACATCGCAAAACGGATCAATAAAAGCGGTATCAGGATCGGGAATAAATACCATATCACTTTTTTCAACAACGGCATATCCGTAGTTTGAAGCATCAAAGCCTATACCGTCTCGCATAATATCTTCTGAAAAATGGTTTGCAGGAATTGTAACGTGTCTGAATTGACCGTTTATATCAACCATTTTAAAATCTATCATTTTAATATCGTTTTTTTCAATAAGCTCTTTTATTGCTGCAATTTTATCGTTCATCTGAATATTCTCCTTAAAAGCAATGTATATTTAATATTTTTAATGTTTAAAATTCTTATTTCCTTAATAGTATATCACAAGGAAAATGTATTTTCAAGATAGTTTTGAAAAAAAGAATTGACAAACATATTTTATATTGTTATAATTAAAATGGAAGTTTAGATATTGTTTCAGATGAAAAATAATCAGGTGTTTTTGTCTGTTAAAATTACAATTTGCGTTAATTAAACAACATTATTAGTAGAAGGCAAGTTTGGGCATATGAAGGTTTTAGTTGTTTCTCTGAAAAACAGGACGGTATATAACTTTAGAGGTGATTTGATAAAAGATATTATTTCTAAAGGACACGAAGTTATAGTTGCTGGTCCTGACAGAATAGACGTTGATAAAATTTATATGTTAGGTGCAAGTTTTTTTGAGATTCCTATGGATAAAAATGGGGTAAATCCATTTAAGGATATAGGATATAAAAAAAGGATTGAAAAACTTATAAAAAAAGAAAAGCCTGATATTGTTTTCTGCTATACTGTAAAGCCTGTTATATATGGAACCTTGGCTGCAAAAAAATGCGGTGTTAAAAAAATTTACCCAATGATTACAGGAATGGGATATGCGTTTGTTTCAGAAACCTTGAAGGCAAAGCTATTAAAACTTGTCATAACTTTTTTATATAAACGTAGTCTTAAATATTCAAGCAGAGTTATTTTTCAAAATCCCGATGACTTGAATTTTTTTGTTAAAGGAAAAATTATTTCAGAGGTTAAATGCTTTTTAGTAAATGGTTCGGGCGTTAATATGGATAGGTTTTCAAAAGCTCCTCTACCGAAAAACACTGTTTTCTTTATGTTGTCTCGAATTATGAACAATAAAGGAGTAAAAGAGTATTTGTCAGCTGCGGAGAAAGTTAAAAAACTGTATCCAAAAGTTGAATTCAGACTATTGGGAGCTATTGAAAATATTCAAGATTCTCTTGATGAAAGTAAAGTAGATTATTATGTGAAAAAAGGAATAATAAAGTATTTTCCCGAATGTTCAGACGTTGCTCCGTATTATCACGAATGTAGTGTGTTTGTATTGCCTTCATATCGTGAGGGAACTCCTCGTTCAGTTCTTGAAGCAATGAGCTGTGGCAGAGCAATAATAACTACCAATACACCTGGCTGTAGGGAAACTGTTAAAGACGGAATAAACGGATTTTTAGTTCCCGCAAAAAACGTTGACGCTTTGGTGCAAAAAATGATATTGTTTATAGAAGATCCTACTCTCGCAGAATCTATGGGAGAAGCATCTTATGAATATTGTAGAGAAAAATTTGAAATTAAAAAAGTAAACAGTCGTATGCTTGAAATAATGGAAATTGATTAATTTATTAAATAAAAAAATTTATATGAGTATATAAAATTGGAAAAAAAGATGAAATTATATGAAAAACTTGTCAGCGGAGAAGAAACCCTTTCTTTGATAGGACTTGGATACGTTGGTATTCCCGTAGCGGTTGCATTTTCAAAGAAAATTCGGGTAATCGGCTTCGATTGGAACAAAGAAAAAATAGAGCTATATCGTTCAGGAAAAGATCCAACAAAAGAAATAGGCGATGATGAAATAAAGAATTGTTCCGTTGAATTTACAAACGAAGAAACGATGTTGAAAAAATCTAAGTTTCATATTGTTGCCGTTCCAACTCCAATAAACAAAGATAACACCCCAAATTTACAATATTTGAAAAGCGCAAGTGCGATTCTTGGAAGAAATCTTTCAAAGGGGAGTATTGTTGTTTATGAATCAACGGTCTATCCCGGTGCTACGGAAGACATATGTGTTCCAATTTTGGAGAATGTATCGGGGTTAAAATGCGGTATTGATTTTAAAATTGGATATTCCCCCGAAAGAATAAATCCTGGAGATAAGATTCATAGACTTGATAATATAACTAAAATCGTTTCAGCTATGGATGAAGAATCATTAGAGGAAATTGCTAAAACGTATGAGCTTGTGGTTAAAGCGGGTGTTCATAGAGCTTCGTCAATTAAAGTTGCTGAAGCGGCAAAGGTTATTGAAAATAGTCAGAGAGATATAAATATTGCTTTTATGATCGAGCTTTCTATCATTTTTAACCAAATGGGGATAGATACAAAATCGGTTCTTGAAGCTGCGGGGACTAAATGGAATTTTTTGAACTTTTCTCCTGGACTTGTTGGCGGACATTGTATAGGTGTTGATCCGTATTATCTCACTTATAAAGCTGAAATGCTTGGATATCATAGTCAGATTATTCTTGCAGGAAGAAAAATCAATGACGAAATGGGAAAATACGTTGGGGAGAATACAGTAAAAAAAATATTAAAGTCGGGAAAATTAGTTAAAGGAGCTAAAGTTGCCGTAATGGGATTTACATTCAAAGAAGATTGTCCCGATATCAGAAACAGCAAGGTTTTTGATATTGTTAAAGAGCTTCTGGAATACGGGATAGAACCCATTATATACGATCCCATTGCCAACAGTAAAGAGGTTAAACAATATTATAATTTGGAATTATGTTCAAAAGATGATATTTCTGCTCTTGATGCAATTATTTTTGCTGTTTCCCATAAGGAATTTATGGAGTATACAAAAGGTGAGATAGATTCATTATTCAGTGAGGGCAAAAAGGTTATAATTGACGTTAAAGGTATGTTTGACAGAAAAACGTTTGAAAGCTCTGAATATATCTATTGGAGGCTTTAATATGGGATATAAAAATTTAAAGTTTCCCGAAAACTCTCTTTTCTTAATCACGGGCGGAGCTGGTTTTATCGGCTCTAATCTCGTTGAGGCAATACTTAATATGGGATATAATGTTCGTTGCCTTGATGACCTTTCCACAGGACGAAAAGAGAACGTTGATATGTTCTTGAATAATCCTCAATATGAGTTTATAAAAGGGGATATAAAGGATTTTGAAACGTGTCTTATGGCTTGTAAGGGCGTTGATTACGTTCTCAATCAAGCGGCGTGGGGAAGTGTTCCCCGATCTATAGAAATGCCTGTTTTTTATTGTGCTAACAACATACTTGGAACTGTTAATATGATGGAAGCGGCTGTTCGTAACAACGTTAAAAAGTTTGTATACGCTTCAAGCTCATCTGTTTACGGTGATGAACCCAATTTGCCTAAAAGAGAGGGGAGAGAGGGAAAGCCGCTTTCTCCCTATGCGCTTACAAAAATGTGTGATGAGGAATGGGCAAAGCAATATAAAAAGCATTATGGTCTTGATACTTATGGTCTGAGATATTTTAACGTTTTTGGAAGAAGGCAAAACCCAGATGGCGTTTATGCCGCAGTTATACCAAAATTTATAAAACAGCTTCTTAAGAATGAACAACCAACTATTAACGGTGATGGAATGCAGAGCAGGGATTTCACATATATAGAAAACGTTATAGAAGCAAATTTAAAGGCGTGTCTTGCTCCCACAGATGCTTCGGGAGAGGCATATAACATTGCATATGGTGGAAGAGAATACCTTATAGACGTTTATAATTCTCTTTGTTCTGTTCTCCAAAAAGATATAGAGCCTATTTATGCTCCCGAAAGAGTGGGGGATATTAAACATTCTAACGCAGATATTTCAAAAGCAAAAAAGCTCCTTGGATATTCTCCTGAATATGATTTCAAAAGAGGTATACAAGAAGCTATAACTTGGTATAAGAATAATTTGTGATATAGTATGATGTACGAGGAGAATAATAATGAAAACAATTGTGATTTATAATTCACAAACCGGTTTTACAAAAAGATATGCTGAATGGATAGCAGAAAAAACTAATGCAGAATGTATTGAATATAATAAAGCTAAAAATATAGACTTAGAAAGCTATGATGCCGTAGTTTTTGGCGGTTGGGCTGTGGCTGGTTCAATAAGTAAACTTAAATGGTTTAAGAAAAATATTTCAAGGTGGAAAAATAAAAAATTGGTAGCTTTTTGTGTCGGCGCGAGTCCTATAGAAAATCCTGAAATTGAAACAACGTTGCCCAAAAACTTTTCAAAAGAAGAGCTAAAAGTGGTGAAATGGTTCTATTGCCCTGGCGGTCTCGATTACGACAAAATGCCTTCAACTTCAAAAACGATGATGAAAATGTTTGTAAAAATGTTGAAGATGAAGAAAAATAAAACAGAACAGGATATGGAACAAATTAAAATGATGTCAACATCATATGATATCTCTGATATTAAATATATCGAGCCAATAATCAATTATCTTAAGGGATAAATAGATTTTTTAGTAAAATAAATTAATAAATTTTGATTATCCACAAAAGGAAAATGCGTTTTAGTTTTTATATAATTAATAAAGTATAATAAAAATATCACCTCTAACGAATTTCACGTGAAGAGGTGATAAATTTTAGTAAATAATAATCGTCAGAAAGGCTTATTTTAGAAAATTGGGGAGTATGTCTGCTTAAAAACTTACTTTTTCTTTTGAATAGAGCGTCCTTTATCAGATTTTAAAATTGCTTTTTCTTTGGTTTTGAACAATTTACTTTGGAAAAATCATATGATGAATTACGAACTTGCCGTTCAATAATTCAACAAGCATCATTCGTGTTTTGCGATCAATTACATCAACGATAGTTTGTATTTCGGAATAAAAATCAAGAAATTTTACAAGATATTCTTGTTCAAATTCAGTTTGCAGATTTCGAGAGTACAAAGACTCTTTTATTGTGTATAAATGCAGCGTAGGACTATAGTCTTGAGGATAAGTATAAAGTGATGCAACTACTTGACCTTGAATTCTATTCTTTAAATTATAATAGTCGGGAGTATGCATAAACGTTCCGTATTTTTTGCTGTATACTGAAAAATCAATATTAAAAGGGGTATCTTTAAAAACCTCCTTATATCATACGAAAAGAGGATGGAAAGATTTCACCTTTATTTAGTGTTCTCGATGATATTTTCATATTAAGAATCTCTCCTTTTACTTCAAATGATTATGATACCATCCTTTTCCCTTGAGCCACCTTTTCCGTTTTAGTTTCGATTTTTTATTTTTTATTGATTTATATTATTTAATTACCTTATCTTTTTCGAAAAAGTATTTTTCCGTTTTCGAATCAATACCTGTATCATCGTTATATCTGATTCGTCCACTATTCAGCTTTTCGAACATAATCGCTCCACCCAAAAGAGCGGCACCATATGATTAATTGCCACGCCTCAACTTAATAAATTGCCCCAAAACAACTGTTATGGCAACTAAGACAAAGACACAAATAAGACTGATGTTTACTATCATTTTTGTGAGATATGTTGAGCTAACATCATAGATGACATTTTCGAAACCAGCGCTGTCTTTTACAATTATTTGTGAATATGATGTGGCAAAGAAGTTCAATAGTCCCATATTATTCCTAATCAAATATTCATTTTCTCCTATTGTTCTTTTGGTGGTATGAAAAAAATTATTTATGTACGAATTATTGTCGATTGTATTTTCCACCTCAAAAGCATCCAACACTTCACCTTCTGGGCTTACCGAAACAACAACACTACTGCGAACAAAATAAATGTTCAGATTTTTTTCATCCCATTCAACCCCAAAATCACCAGTACAATTAAAAGTGTATCCATATTGAAAAACACCTTTATTTGAATATACACATATTGTTTTTCTGTTTGATGTGTTTTGTCCAATTGCTATTAACTGATCACCATTTACGTCAAAACATTTGATGTTTTTTTTCACCGGCTCCTCATCTATTGATAATATGTTGATATTAGAAATAAATAATTCTTTTTTTTCGATTGGCAATTCAGCTATTTCGAACCCTGTGTGCATTGCCTTAACCTCTATTGTGCTTATAGAAACAACAATCAAAAACACAAATAACAGAAATAAATGAATTTGTTTTCGTATCATATCTACCACTCCACAGAAGAATTGACCGTCCTTTGTCAGTTCTTAAATTATGTTTTATTAGCTAATTCAATATCTCATAAAGTGTCATAAAAGTTTTGTAATTTCAAAACACGGTCGCCTATATCAGTATGGGACAAATCATTTAGTGAATCTGTTATCAAATATGATGATTCCAAAAGTCTTTGTTTCTTTCCATACTTGAAATAAATTTTACCTTTATTTGCATACAATAACAATTCACTTATTTCAGGAATAATGACTTTTTGTATTTGTTCCAAATTCCACAATGACTCTTTCCCCGCAAGTATTGCACTTTTTTCTTTTTCTGCATAATCCAATATATCAACCAACAAACAAATAAATAAGTTATTATTCTTCATTATATTATTCTCCTATCCGCAGGTACCCACCACTGTACATCATCAACGGTTGGACACAGGGGGAGGGTTCTCAGTCTCCCTCTCGTATTCATTACGTTTACAAAAGATGAGCGAAGAACAATTAAAATTCTCTGATAAGCTTAATTTGATCTATTTTTTCTTTTGCTTAAACAAATATAGCCTATCAGATTGTATAAGAAAAAACCAACCGACATTGTATTAAACATCGAAACGTAAATCCAAATTAACCACGGCACTTTTAATAAATCCACTTGTGAAATCAGATGATAAATAACAATACTTGAAACAAAGTTAATCACCAAGAATATATTTTCTGCATAAAACATTCCCGATTTTCTATTATTTACATTCAGTAAAATATTCTTATTCATACAGGTCAAAAATACAGTCCAAATATCAAACAAAACCGCAACTACACACGACAATTGCGTATAACTTAGAATAAGAAACTTATCAAAGTTTTTACCATAAAACACTTGATTTGCTTTTATCGTATTGATGCTAATAACAACTCTAATTGAGATATAAATCAATAGAAATGATAAAAGTGCAGATATAGTAAACAAAATTTTACGTCTCACATTCATAAAAGCCTCCAATTAGCTAAACCGAGAAATCACATTAAAAATATCGTAGCTGTCAAAGTATGCTTTCAACCAACTCTCATATTCATCAAAATTCTTAATATATGTTACATCGCCGCAGTAATATTGTAGGGAGATAGGGGACGGTCCACTGTCGGGGTCGAATGGAGGATAAATCCCCTCCAACTGTTTCCTCACTAAAAGGCAAAAATTTAACCATAAGATTAGAAAATCATTGAAAACCTACTGTAAGGACAATGGAACTTTAATGTACCGGCAAGTACGCATTTGGTCCCCCAAACGCAGTTTTGTTAGGATAATCCCAAGCCCTTTACTTATTAATACAAATACACGTAGTTCGGCTATTCTCCCTCTAAC
Organism: Eubacteriales bacterium; assembly: GCA_045578045.1. GTDB lineage: Bacteria > Bacillota > Clostridia > Oscillospirales > CAG-382 > SIG653. The sequence continues at coordinate 50,890 of JAZNJM010000048.1, forward strand.
AAATCAAATTTACATTCCATAATTTTCTGTGCAATCTTCCTACATTCATCTAAGCTTTTGTTAAAAGTAGGGATACCAAACGCTTGTACAAATAAATCGAAAATCGCATTAGCGAGAGAATCAAGGTCTACCCTTTCAGCAATCCTTTTTTTTAACTCCATACTGATTTCATCATATTCATCGTTTGGACAATGAATAATTAGTAATTCAATGGGATCCCATGCGTCAATTATACTTTTAATTTGTCTAAACATTTTCCACCTCACCCAAATAACTGTTTGACGATATTTTTCATAGAAATATCAAAGTATTTGTTAGTATAAGCAGTAACAATTTTTCCATTAGACTTCACGATAACGACTCTCGTTACCATTTGCATCTGTGATAGAGATAATATTTCCCAAAGCGGCATAATACTATCTCGAAAGAAGCTCACTGTCTGTATTGAACAGAGCAATAACGTCTCCTTGAGCGTTTTTTTAAAAAACTTTTTGAATTTGAAATTCAGTTTTATAAAATTGGCATACGATAGGGGAGTATGACGGCTTAAAACCTCACTTTTTCAGTGGAATTGACAGTCCGTTGTCTCCCTTTGCTTTTCAAGAAATTTACGTCCAAGAAGTTTATACATCTGGATTTCGTTCAACTTTATCATTTCATCAAAAGAAGCAAAATCTTCAGACTCCAGCAATTCCAGAAGCTTCAAATGCAAAGAGAGGGAGGTTAAAAACCTTTCTATAATACTCTTAGGCTGCTTAGGAGAACCAGGGCTATCAAACGATTTAATTCTTTCTTTATAAAAATCGACTTTGAAATATAAGTATTTACGTACATAAGACCAATTATGAGCCTTTAATGCCATATAATATTTTCCAGGATCAAACAACGAACGGTCTTGCCAAGAAACAGCTAAATCTGACGTTCCTATTAAGCGTAGTATTGTTTGACGGTTACGATCAAATAATTCGTCAAGTTTAATTAACTCTGGTAACGCCGTTTTACAATCACAACATTTTTCGAAAAACGGCAGTAAATATGAATCAATCGCTTGTGATATAGATTCAACGCAATTCATAATGCTTTCATCTGATTTGGAATCAAATATCCAACCATCATACACTTCTACTATAAATTTATCCAGCGTATATTCGCCACAATCAAAATAAACTGGCTGCGGCAAGCATAAGGGGAATATTCCAAAATTCACGGAACATGTTGGAGCCATATGAGAACATTCAAGGGCAAAAGTTTGCAAAATATCCCCGCGCATACGAATAAAAGCTGATTTGTTTTTAGAAAAACCAAGAGAACTATATTTTTGTGTGCAAATTTGGTTAAAGTATTTTGATATTTTTTTCATGAAATTCTCCCCTCACGCAAAAATAACCATAGCTCCAGCACCCGCACCTGCTATAACTCCAATCGTTATTGCAGTTATGGCTGCAATAGTAGTAATAGCAACGCCCTTAGCGAATGTTTCACTATCAAACTCCGAGCGTTTGTAATCATATGCTATTACTCCATTTCCTGCATATCTATATGAAACCTTATAAGTGGTTAACCCGCTTTTATAGTAAAAATATCCATCTTCAATTTGTCAACCTATAACAAGGTCAATGTTTGAAAATTTTATCCATTTATTCTTGGCGTATTTTTCCACACGACTTTGACCTTTCATTATTTGGTTAATCTTATCTCGTTTAACCTCCCAAACTTTACCATACTTGCTTATCAAGTCAGCTTTACCATAGCCTATTTTATATGTAATTTTCTGTTCGCTATAATATTTATATTTTTTTGCGATACGTTTTACTATTTGGTTATGAATTTCTTTGGAAAACACAAGTGTTCCTATGCGATCAACATAGTTCACCGAATTATTAAGGTAATACGTTAATATATTGTTCCTAAGAACTTCTTGACCTGTGGAAACGTAACCATCCGCATTAATAAATCTAAAAGTTACAGGATCATAATAGCGGCTATTGAGGTAATAGAACCCCGTTTCACCATCGTAATAATACCCTCTGTAACGAAGACTGTTAAGGAGTGCGTTACTTGAAACGTGGATTGTAACGGTGCAATTACCAAAAGCATCGTATGTATATGAAACTTGTTTCTTACCGCTCGTATTATACACAGCAAGTATATCGCCAAACATATTCTTTTCAAAGAAATATGTTTCGTATACGTCTGTTTCCATTGTACTATTGCGGTATACCATACCGATAGGAGAGCCTAATTCGTCATACAAATATATAACGATTTGGTTGCCCCAAGTTTCTGCAACTATTTGCGAACCGTTGAGGATATACTTATATTCAACGCCGTTTATGGTTTTACTTGTTCGTATTCCGTTTTCGTCATAATCGTAAGAAGCAACAACAGAGCCGTTTT
>JAZNJM010000049.1:0-23241 GCA_045578045.1 Eubacteriales bacterium
TATAATATTTCAGCTTTTGCACAAAGGGAAAAACTTTCCTTAACTCCAAACTTCACGCTCCCAACTTTAAAAAACCTTCATTTATTCCGAATTATGAATTATGAATTATGAATTAAACTCTCTACACTCCAAACTTTAAAAGCCTTTCAACTTTCAATTTGAACACACTTTTGAGCAAAAGGAAAAATTTCTCCCTTGCTAATGCCTACTGCCTACTGCCTAATTTTCTAAAGAACAGATAAATATCTATCCCCCGTATCAGGCAAAAGCACAACGATATTTTTTCCTTCGTTTTCCGTTTTCAACGCTTCTTCTATTGCGGCATAGAGAGCTGCCCCCGAGGAGATACCAACGAGTATCCCCTCGGCTTTACCGAGTTTTTTTAGCGTTTCGTATGCATTTTCCGTTGAAGCGGTTATAATTTCTTCGTATATTTCCGTATCTAAAACCTTTGGAATAAACCCTGCTCCAATTCCTTGAATTTTGTGTGGTCCCGATTTTCCGCAAGATAAAACGGGAGAATCCTTCGGCTCAACGGCAACTATTTTTATTTTTTTGTTTTTGCTTTTCAAATATTTTCCCGTTCCCGTTATTGTTCCGCCCGTGCCAACACCCGCAACGAAAATATCAACCTTTCCGTCTGTATCTTCCCAAATTTCAGGTCCCGTTGTTTCAAAATGTGCTTTTGCGTTTGCTTCGTTTTCAAACTGATTTGGAATAAACGCTTTCTTGTATTGATTTTTTAATTCTTCCGCTTTTTTAATAGCACCCGACATTCCCAAAGAGCCTTCTGTTAAAACAAGCTCTGCACCGTATAAACGCATTAATGCTTTTCTTTCTTCCGACATAGTTTCGGGCATAACGATAACTGTTTTATAACCTCTTGAAGCCGCAACAGAAGCAAGACCAATACCCGTATTTCCCGAAGTTGGTTCTATTATTACCGTTTCTTTATCAATAAGACCTGATTTTTCGCCCTCGTCTATCATATATTTCGCCGCCCTGTCTTTTGCGGAACCCGTTGGATTGAAATATTCAAGTTTAGCATATATTTTTGCTTTTAATCCATATAGCTTTTCAATTTTATTAAGTCTTAAAAGGGGCGTTTTTCCAATAAGCTGTTCTATGTTTTCGTATGTTTTCATATGTTTTTTTCCTTTTTGTAATTTGTGTTTTTTGCATTTTCTTCTGAAAGAAACTAACCTTTAATTATTATACATTGTTTTACAAAATATTTTATTCTATTTTTATAGTATCATAACGCAAAAAAATAGTCAATAAAATTTTTTTGAAAAATTCACTTTTTACTGTTGAAAAACTTTTGATAATGTGATAAAAACTAATGGTAAAGCGGAGGTTTCGTATGAAAAAAGGTCTTGTTATGGAGGGCGGAGCAATGCGTGGAATGTTTACCGCGGGTGTTTGCGATGTTCTTCTGGAAAATGGAATTGAATTTGACGGAGCAGTTGGAGTTTCGGCTGGTGCTGCCTTTGGATGTAATTTTAAATCCCGTCAGATTGGAAGAGCCATAAGATATAATATGCGTTTTTGCAGAGACAAAAGGTATTGGAGTATTTCATCACTTTTGAAAACGGGAGATATTTTCAACGTGGATTTTTGTTATAACAAGCTCCCTTATGAGCTTGATATTTTTGACGAAAAAACGTTTAATGAAAATCCTCTTGAATTTCATATCGTTTGCACAGACGTTAAAACAGGTCTGCCACATTATGAAAAATGTGAAAATGCGAGAGAATCTATTTTGTGGATGCGTGCTTCTGCTTCTATGCCAATAGTTTCGAGAGCTGTTTTAATAAACGGAAAAGAATATTTAGACGGTGGAATTGTTGATGCTGTTCCACTTAAATATTTTGAAAATATTGGATATACTAAAAATATTGTTATTTTAACTCGTCCGTATGATTACGTTAAGAAAAAAGGGCGTTTTAATTGGATAATGAAATTTTTTCTCAGAAAATACCCCGCAGTATATGAAGGAATGAAAAACCGCCACCAAATGTATTCTGAAACAATGGAATACATAAATAAAAAAGAAGCAAATGGAAAAATTATCGTAATTCGCCCCGAAACCGCTTTAAACGTTAAAAGAACCGAAAGAAACCCCGAAAATCTTAAAAAGGCTTATGAACTTGGAAGAAAATCGGCAATAAACAGGCTTGAAGAGATAAAGAGCTTTTTGGAAGACTGATTCCAAAAGGCTTTTTTTATTTTGGATTTTCAAATTATATGAGGTATGTCGGTTTTAAAAAATTTACTTGTAAAAATGAGAAAGCCTATTGACAACAGACTTTTAAATTGATATAATACACTCGTAATATAACAGGTGTTGTATAAAAGGAGAAGTAATAATGCCGCCCAAAATTAAATATACAAAGGAACAAATTATAAAAACAGCCCTTGAAATTGTAAGAACAGATGGAGAAGATGGAATAAGTGCAAGAGCCATAGGAAAAATACTTGGTTCTTCTTCTCAGCCGTTGTTTTCGTGTTTTGAAAATATGGAGGAATTGAAAAAAGGCGTTCTTAATGCGGCAAAAGAGCTTTATGGAGAATATGTTTCAGCTGGATTATCGGAAGAAGCTCCTTTCAAGGGCGCTGGAATGAAACATATAAAATTCGCCAACGATGAGCCTGAGCTTTTCGTTTATTTGTTTATGACAGACAGAGGAGAAAAAGTTGTTCCCCATTTTCTTTTCAGAAACGGAATAAACTATGAAAATGTACTCTCAGCTCTTGAAAAAAGCTGGGAGCTTGAAAAAGAGAAAGCGGAAAGAATTTATAACCACATTTCCGTTTATACACATGGACTTGCAATTCTCTTTGCTCAGAAAACTAATATATATACTCTGAAAGAGGCTGAAGAAATGATAACCCACGTTTTCAAAGCGTTGATAAAGGAAGAAATGGGAGAATGATATGGAAAAACAAAAAGAAATAATAAAAATAGAAGCTCTTGAAAAAAGCTATGGAGATATAAAAGCTGTTGACAATTTAAGTTTCACCGTTGAAAGAGGTGAGCTTTTTGCGTTTTTAGGAGTTAATGGCGCGGGAAAGTCAACCACGATAAATATAATTTGTGGAAGACTTTCAAAAGACGGCGGAAAAGTTGAAGTTGACGGATTTGACATTGAAAAAAATATGGATTCCGTTAAAAAAATAATAGGCGTTGTTTTTCAAAGCTCTGTTCTTGATAAGTCTTTATCTGTTTATGATAATCTTGAAACAAGAGGAAGATTATACGGAATGAATAAAGAAGCGGTTAAAAGCCGAATCAACGAGCTTTCAAAGCTCCTTTGCTTTGAAGACATTCTTGGGCGAACTCTTGGAAAACTTTCAGGAGGACAGAGAAGAAGAATTGATATCGCCCGTTCAATTATTCATAAGCCCAAAATACTAATTCTTGATGAACCAACAACAGGTCTTGACCCACAAACGAGAAAAAACATATGGGAGGTTATAAGAAAGCTGAGACAAGAAGAAAATATGACGGTTTTCCTCACAACTCACTATATGGAAGAAGCGGCTGATGCTGATAGAATTGTTATTCTTGATAAAGGAAAAATCGTATCAAGCGGCACTCCCTTAGAGCTAAAAAATAAATATACTGCCGATTATATTTCTCTTTATGGAGTTTCCAAAAAAGAGATAAGTCTTTTAGGAGTTCCTTATGAGGCAATAAAAGACGGATACAGAATATCTGTTTCAAACACACAAAAAGCAACGGAGCTTATATTAAAGCACCCTGAGATATTTCGTGATTATGAAATTATAAAAGGAAAAATGGATGATGTTTTCCTTGCTTCAACAGGAAAAACGCTTTCTTCGGAGGTTGAAAATGAAAAATAATATAAATTGCTTTTTTGCGTTGGTTAAAAGAAACGTAAAGCTGTTTTTTAAAGATAAGGGCGTATTTTTCACATCTTTAATAACTCCCGCCATTTTGCTTGTTTTATACGCAACGTTTTTAAAAAACGTGTATAAAGATAGCTTTATGGATGCACTTTCTTCGGGAATGAAAGTGTCTGAGGATATAATAAACGGTCTTGTTGGCGGTCAGCTTATATCTTCAATTTTAGCTGTTTCTTGCGTTACCGTTTCTTTCAGCTCAAATATGATTTCCGTTCAGGATAAAGCAAACGGAACCGTTTGGGATTTATACGTAACTCCAGCTCCAAAAAGTGTTTTAGCTTTAGGATATTATGTTTCAACCCTTTTAAACAGCCTTTTAATTTGCTTTGTTGGAATGGCTATCTGTCTTGTATATTGCGGAGTTGTAGGGTTTTATATGAGCATTTCAGACGTTTTACTTTTATCCTTAGACGTTATATTGCTTGTTATGTTTGGAACAGCTTTATCTTCTATTATAAACGTTTTTCTTTCAACTCAAGGACAAATTTCTGCTGTTGGAACGATTGTGAGTGCAGGGTATGGATTTATTTGCGGAGCGTATATGCCTATATCTCAATTTTCAGACGTTCTTCAAAAGGTTTTGTCTTTTCTCCCCGGAACGTATGGAACTTCTTTAGTGAGAGAACATTCTATGCGAGGAGCATTAAAGGCTTTGGAAAACGAAGGCGTTCCCTCAGAGGCAATTAAAGAACTTAGAAAAATTGTTGATTGTGATATGTTCTTTTTTGGTGAAACGGTTGAAACGGGAACAAAGCTATTAGTGCTTTTTATAACAGTTTTCGTCCTCACCTCCGTTTATACGTTTATGAAAGCTAAAAAAAGATAACAGTTTCTCCCTTGACAACAGTTTTTTGCAGTGTTATAATGTGCCCGTGAAGCGTTTTTTAAAAAACATTCATAGGGCGCATTTTTGCGTTAATTGATTTTTGCGGAGGTGTTACCTTTGGAAATTATTGTTGCAGGGAACGGAAAAGTTGGAGAAGCTCTTGTTAAACAGCTTTCGGCTGAGGGCTATAATCTAACGCTTATAGATAACGATACTGAACGATTGCAAGACTTATCGGAGCATTACGACTGTATTGGAATAAGAGGAAACTGTGCTTCTATGGAAACTTTGAAGCAAGGAAGAATTGACAAAGCAGACCTTTTTATTGCCGCAACGGGAAGTGATGAGGTTAATTTGCTTTCAGCTATAACAGCAAAGGGTATAAACCCGAAAATTCATACTATTGCAAGGATAAGAAACCCCGAATATATTGAACAGGCGTATAGTATGAGAAACGTTTTCGGACTTTCTATGACCTTTAACCCTGAAAAACAGGCGGCAAAGGAAATTGAACGTTTGTTAAAACTTCCCGGATTTCTTAAACGAGATTCTTTTGCAAAAGGAAAGGTTGAAATAGTTGAGCTTAGAATAGACGAAAAAAGTAAGCTCAAAGACGTTTCCCTCAGCACGATGTATAAAACTGTAAAATGTAAGGTTCTTGTTTGTGCTGTTCTTAGAGATGGAGAGGCGTTTACCCCAACGGGAAGCAGCACCCTCAGAGAAGGGGATAAAATATTTGTAACCGCACCAACAGACGCTCTTGCAACTCTTCTGAAAAATCTTGATATAGTTGCACATAAGGTTAAAAACGTTGTTATTGCGGGGGGCGGAATGCTTTCGTATTATCTTGCAGAGTCTCTTGAAAAACAGATGGACGTTACCATTATTGAAAAGGACAAAGAAAGATGTAAAAAACTTTCAGAAGCTCTTGGAAAAACAAACGTTATTTGCGGAGACGTTTCAAGCAAAATGCTTCTTGAAAGCGAGAGAGTTGCTGAGGCTGATGCTCTTGTTACGTCAACGGGGATTGATGAACAAAACATAATAACGTCAATATACGGAAAAAAATGTAAAATTCCAACGGTAATAACGAAGCTGGACAGAATGAACGATTCTGAATTTATCAACGATTTACCCTTAGGAAGCGTTGTTTGTCCTCGAACTCTTTGCTGTCATAACGTTGTCAGATACGTAAGAGCTGTTAAAAATCAGATAGGTGCGGCGGTTACAATTCATTCTATTGCAGAAGGTCATGCAGAAGCTATGGAATTTATTGTTGACGAAAAAACAAAAAACTGCGAAACGCCTTTGAAAAACTTAACCCTTAAAGAAAACGTTCTTATTGTTTGTATAACAAGACGGGGAGTTATTGAAATTCCGGGCGGAGAATCATATTTCAAAAAAGGCGACAGCGTTGTTGTTGTTTCAAGCAGAAAAGAAGTTATTATGGGCTTGAACGACATTTTTAAAGATGATATTATATAATATTTTTGTGAGAACGTATTATGAATTATAAGATGATGGGACGCTTTAACTCTCTTTTTCTTGCTGTTGAAGCGTTGTTTATGATACCCGCATTAATTGTCAGCTTTTCTTTCGGAGAGCTTAAAGCCGCAAAGGCTTTTTTAATAAGCATTGGTATTATTATGTTTGTTTCGGGAATACTTGCTATTGTTTCTAAAAATGCAAAAAAAGATTTTTATGCAAAAGAAGGTCTTGTTTGCGTTGGAACAAGCTGGATTGCAATGAGTGTTCTCGGTTGTCTGCCCTTCGTTTTGTCGGGTGCTATTCCAAATTATGTAGATGCGTTATTTGAAATGGTTTCGGGGTTCACAACAACGGGAGCTTCTATTATCAAAGACCTTGATCCTATTCCAAAAGGAGTTATTTATTGGAGGAGCTTCAGTCATTGGCTTGGAGGAATGGGCGTTCTTGTTTTTCTTCTTGCAATAGTCCCTATTGGCGGACAGAGTGAGGGATATACGATGCATTTGCTAAGGGCAGAAAGCCCAGGACCAGACGTTGGAAAGCTCGTTCCGAAAATGAGACAAACCGCAATTGTTTTATACGTTTCATATATTATTTTGTCCTTGGCAAACCTTGGATTTTTACTTCTTGGAAAAATGAATTTCTTTGAAGCTGTTTGCACTATGTTTGGAACAGCGGGAACGGGTGGTTTTGGAGTTAAAAACGATAGTCTGGCTTCATTTAGTCCGTATATCCAGAACGTAACAACTATATTTATGCTTCTTTTCGGAGTGAATTTCAGTTGTTATTATCTTCTTATCTTAAAACAGTTCAAAAACGTTTTCAAAGATGAGGAATTAAGGCTATACGTTTGTATAGTCGTCTCAAGTATTGGGCTGATTTCTTTTAATATATACAGCCTTTTTGGAAACGCCTTTGATTCTTTGCGACATTCCGCTTTTCAAGTTGCTTCTATTATAACTACAACGGGATATTCAACCGTTGATTTTAATGAATGGCATTCTTTTTCAAAAACTATTCTTATGATTCTTATGGTTTTTGGTGCGTGTGCCGGAAGCACGGGAGGCGGACTTAAATGTGCAAGAGCTTTGCTTCTTATGAAAAACCTCATAAGAAACGTATCTCAAATTCTCAGACCGCAAAAGGTTAAGGTGATTAAGGTAAACGGAAAAACTGTTGACGAAAAGGTTTTAGTAAACACAAACGCATATTTTTTCGTTTATATTGTTATTATTGCTTTAAGCACTCTTCTTTTGTCTTTAGACGGTTTTTCTATGATGACAAATTTTTCCGCCTCTTTAGCTTGTTTTAATAATATAGGTCCTGGATTTGAAGCCGTTGGGCCTGCTTCTAATTTTTCTGAATACAGCATATTTTCTAAAATCATTCTGATTTTTGATATGCTTGCGGGGAGACTTGAAATATTCCCCGTTCTCGTTCTTTTCAGCCCTAAGGCTTGGCGAAGATAAAAGACTTTTATACGTTTAAAAATGGAGAAAAAATATGGAAATAACAAAGGATTTTGAAAGCGAAAAAGGTGTTGTTGTTCTTATTTCAATTTCAGAGGACGAAGCAACACTTTCTGAGCTTGAACGCCTTGTTGATACTGTTGGCGGCAGAGTTGTGGCAACTATGACACAAAACAGAGAAAAACCTGACGTTTCAACGTATATCGGTTCGGGAAAGGCAAAAGAGCTTGGAGAATTTATTGAAAATAACGGTGAGGTCAACCTCGTTATTGCAGACGGAGAGCTATCTCCCTCTCAAATAAAAAATCTTGAAGATATTGTTGGAATTCGTGTTATAGACAGAACAATGCTTATTCTTGATATTTTTGCTCTCCACGCAAACAGTGCGGCGGGTAAATTACAGGTTGAAATTGCTTGTCTCAGATATACCGCCCCACGACTTATGGGAAAAGGAAAAGAGCTTTCACGTCTTGGAGGCGGAATTGGAACAAGAGGGCCGGGAGAAAGCAAACTCGAAACAGACAGAAGACATATCAAAAGAAGAATTGAAGCTCTTGAAGAAAAATTAACAGAGCTTGAGAGAACAAGAGCTTTACAAAAGGAATCAAGAAGCAAAAAAAGAATCCCAACCGTTGCCATTGTTGGATATACCAACGCGGGAAAATCAACGCTTCTTAACGCATTAACGGGTGCTGGAGTTCTTGCGGAAGATAAGCTCTTTGCAACTCTCGATCCCGTAACTCGAATAATGAAGCTCCCCGAAGGAAACGAGGTTCTTTTAACGGATACCGTTGGATTTATTGACAGATTGCCCCACCACCTTGTTAAAGCCTTCAGGTCAACTCTTGAAGAGCTGAAATTTGCTGATATAGTTATGATTCTCACAGATGCCTCAGAAAGCGTTGAAGAACAGATGCGAAAAAATTCTGTAACAGATTCTCTTGTTGAAGAATTTGGCGGAAACGGAAAAGACGTTGTCAGAGTTTATAATAAAATCGATGCTGCTGAAAACAGAGAGTTTATTCCAAAAGATTCTTTCGGAATATCCGCAAAAACAGGTGAAGGAGTTGAAAAACTGCTTTCTGAGCTTGAAAGAATTGTAAAAAGCAAAAAATGTGTCTGTAAATTTCTTATTCCCTATGCTAATATGGAAATTTCAAACGCTCTTTATAAAAAAGCAACCGTTCTTTCTTCTGAATATACAAACGAGGGAAATTTAATCGTTGCCGAGCTTGAAAGCGCTGTTTTGCCGCAGTTTGTAAAGTATATACAAAAAGAAACGGAAGAAGAAACTATTTAACCTCTTAAAAAACTGAAAAATATAGAATGTAAAAGTTAACCATATGTAAAGCATATGTAAAAAAGCACCAAATTTGCTTGAAAACCGAAGAAGAATATTGTATAATGATGACATACCACAGACAAAGTCTGTAAAAAAATAACCTTCGGGCAATGAAAGGCAGAATTTATTATGAAACTTAATGCCAAACATAGAGCATTAGCTCTGATTCTCGCAACGCTTATGCTTCTCAGCGTTGCTGTTGTTCTTTGGGACATAACCGCAAACGCTTTAACAACAAACTATGCGAAGGGATGTTCCTATACCGTTAATTCATCGGGATATTCTTCCGGAAAAGAAGACTCAGGCTCTTTACTCACAGACGGCGTTATTGCTTCTGAGGAAACAAACGGAGTTACTGTTGCATACGTTGGAACAAACAAAACTCAAACCGTAGTTTTTAACCTCGGTTCTGTTAAATACGATATTAAAGCTGTTAAATTTATGAATGTTTTTGTATCGGGAAACAGAGATTTTGCTGCGGACGCTGTTACTATTTCCGTTGCAAAAACAATGAGCGAATTAGGTTCTGATTCAAATACGTTTACATACGAATCCATAATTCAATCTGGAACTAATTATTTCAACTATACTTATACTCTCAGCACAGAAGCTGTTGGACAGTATGTTCGTGTTACTATGAGCTCTCCCCAATACGTTCTCTCTTTAAGTGAAATTGAAATCTGGGGAAGCGGAAATCCCGTTGTTGAAGATAAAGCGGAAACTACTGTAACTAACTATGTAAGCGGAAAAACTTATACCGTTGCAGATGCTTCATATTCATCTGGCTTTGAAGACAACGGAAAACTTCTCACAGACGGAAATATTGCTCTTGAAGAAACAAAAGGCGTTACGGTTAACTACGTTGGAACGAATAAAACTTATACGTTGGTTTTTGATTTAGGCGGAACGAGAGACGATATAAAAACCGTTAAATTCAGAAATGTTCGCATATCTGGTAACAGAGATTTTAATCCAACCGCTGTTGCTATTGCCGCAACTGAAACAACGTCAAGTTCTGAACCCACTCCAAGTGCTTATACGTACGTTAAAGAGCTTCAAGCAGGTTCTGAATATTTCGATTTTACATATACTCTTAATAACGTTGCAACAGGCAGATACGTATACGTAACTATGAATACTCCCCAATACGTTCTTTCTTTAAGTGAAATTGAAATATTAAGTGCACCTCAGAGTAATTCATCTATAGTTATTCCCGACCCAATAGACACAACTCCAAAATTTGACGTTGTTTTGTCATCAGCAAGTTCTTTTAAGGGAAACGATACCTTTGAATTGCTTTGCGAAATTAAAAACATAAAAGCAACCTATGGAATTGTTGCCGTTGATTTTGTTGTCAGCTATAATAAATCTGCGTTTACACCGCTTTATCCATCAGGAAACGACCTTTCTTCAAGCTATATAAAAACTGCTCCAAAAAAAGGCTCAACTTTACTTTGGGAAGATATCGGAACATATTGCGATACTGAAAACGGAAAGGTTTATATGCGTTTCGCCCACAAAACCGCTGAAAACGGTGACGGAACGAAAAATGACGGTGAGCTTGTTTTCAAAATATTGTTCACTGCAAAGGTTTCATCAGGTTCTTATGACTTTGTTGCTTCGGGTTGCAGAGGAACAGACCCAGGTTCTTCCAACTATAAGAAGCTCACAGAAGTTTATGCAAACGGTTCTTCTTGCACAGCAACAGCCGCTTCTTTCTCCTCTCAGCTTGTTCCTTCCGTTTCAGGCGTTGAGATTGTAAACGGTTACGTTTACGGACTCCCACACAAGAAAACCGCCGCTGAAGTTAAAGCTATGTTTGAAGGAAACGTAAACTTAATTTTAAACGAAAACGGAAAATACGTTTCAACGGGGTCTGTTATTATTTCAGAAGATGGAAACGAAGCCGCAGTTATTATCGTTTTAGGAGACGTTGACGGTACGGGCGTTGTTGATTCAACCGACTACCTTCTCGTTAAAAACGACTTCACACAAGTTATTGATCTTGAAGGTCATTATGCTATTGCCGCCGATACAGACAAAAACGGAAGCATTGACTCAACAGACTATTTAATGATTAAATCTCATTTTCTTGGAACTAACCCACTTTTTTAAGTAATAAACTTAATTTTTAAATCACAAATGCTCTTTGAGAAAAAGTCTCAAAGAGCATTTATATTTTTTAATTGACAAGAGTATTTTTTTAATTATTCGGCGTTTTCGGAATAGTCTGACGGTTCACCGTATCTGTATTTCAACGTATCTATTTGCTTATCCGTAAGAGAGATGAAATAATATATGTCATTATCCCAGATAACGTAAACTTTTGACAAGTCTGAAAAATCGCTTAAAGCCTTTTCGTCAAGGGAGTTATAAAACGCTGATTGAGCTTCTTTTGTATCAAAAGAGCAAACGATATTAAAATGAGTTTTATTAAACGTGCCCTCTTGGAAAAGAGCTTTATATGAGGGATATACTTTTGAATTTGATTTATTGGGGTTAAAGCTATCTTTAAATTCAGAAATATATTCCTTGTCGTTTTCTTCATAAAAACATTCAATAACCTTTAATATGGTTTTGGGCGTTTTCATTGAATAAAGACTGAATCTTCGTGTTCTGTCTTTAAACGTGATATTAACGTCTGCAATGTTTCCACTCTCCCACGTATTGCCGTAATACATATGTTTGCCATTAGTAATTTCTTTTTTTTCGGTTGACATAAAAGACGCATATTCTTCTGCAAAGGTTTCTGCAATTTCTTTTATATCCTCTTCTTCTAAAACCTTAAGACATTGTTTTTCTGAGCTGTTTGGCAAATTAAATTCAACGTCAATTCCAACGATTTCAGAAGCGGGAGGAATTGTATTTAATATATCGTCTGATGATAATATTTCCAACAAGTCAACAATAAGATGATATTCTTCTGAATCATACTCCAAATATACGTTTCTGTATTTTGTTGAACCATCCTTTAAATTAAATTTAATGGAGGTGTCGCTATAATATCTGCCATCATCAGAATTACACGCCTTTTTCAATCCATCGAAGATTATTTTCTTTGCCCATTCTTCTTTGATTGGAATATTGTAATATTCATCACGAGGCCACGAATAATCATCGAGCTTGACTAACTCAAAATACTCTATTTCATCAAATTCTGGATTTGTTGCTTTGAAGCCTTCCGCAATTCCGTATGATGATGAAGCAATTACAACTGATAACAAAAGCGGAAGAGCAAACAAAGGAAGAGCTTTAACGGAGTTTAAAATACTTTTTGAAAGGATAAGCTCAAATATAAAATATGCAAGGGCTGAAACAACAATTAAAATAAAACAAAACAAACCATCTTCTTCAAAAACAATATTTGCAAAAGCGTAACATAAAATCGGAGCTGTTGCCGCCGTTCTGAATAGTATCTGAATTACTTTTGAAGGCGAATTTTGTTCTGCTAATTCGCTGTTTCTTCTTACGTATAAATATGCTGCGACAGCAAACAACAAAACAACTTCAACAATAAGTAATATATGAAGCCATATATCACCAAAACGCCCAAGCTCATCATTATACATTTCTCCTAATACGAAATAAAAAGATACATCCATAGTGAAAAATTTAAGCCACGTTTTTTCCAGTATTATAGAAGGATTGAAAGATTCTAAAAAGGCTTCAAAAAGTAAAAGCAACAATCTCGGCGCGGCTAAAAAACTTATCGTGTAGAGAAAGCAAGAAGCCGAAGTTCCCGAAACCATTCTTGCAACCGCTGTTATTCCAGCAATAACGAGGGCAGAAACGGAATGTCCCAAAAAAGTCAGAAATGCGTTGGGAATGGAAACCGTATAATATGAGCCCGTGCCGAAGCTGATACCGTTTAAAAGTATTGTTAAGAACACAATTCCAACAATCCACGTGCAAACAGAAGCAATCAAACTCAAATAAACGCATATTCGTTTATATGGAATAGAATGGAAAAAATCAGAGCCTTTTCTTTCGTTAAGAAATGAAAACATTGAAGTTACCATTCTACTTGCAAAAAACAACATAAGAGGCGTAAAGGGTGCGAGAGCGCCCCCCGTTATAGGTTCGCTCTTAGGCTCAAAAACGGGATTGCCTGAATAATAATGGCCCCTTTCGGAAAACGCATATAGTAAATTCAGAACGATAATAATAGCAGCATATCCAATTCCGCTTGTTCTGATTTTTTTAATACCTTGAAAATAAAGGTCTTTTGAAAAAATCATAATTCAAAATCTCCTTTCATATTGATTTTTTATTTGTGGAAAATAGGTTTTTAAAGCCTTATAAACGTTAAATTATTACAATTCTCTCAATGCTGAAATAACGTTTTGGTCAAGAGATAATATGTAATAATCTGCTCCGAGTATTACGTAATACTGTTTTTTTATATCAGATTTATCTGAAAGTGCATAAACGTCAAGGGAGTTATAAAAATTATCCAACTCAACGCTGTTTTCTATATACAAATCAAAATGCTGATTGTAGGTTGCAGATACAACTCTCAAATAATCCTTCTGATTATCATTTTCTAAAACATTCTTTATTTTAGTTTTGAATTGTTTTGCGCGTTCAAGGGCGTTTTGTTCGTTAGTATTGAAAATAAGACCTGTTGTTTTTGGGAAGCTTTCAAGGTCAAGATAAAACCTATATTCTTTTTCGTCTGACGAGAATGAAATGTATATAACGTTTCTCACGGCTTCCGATTTTGCTTGTTTTTCAGCGGAAAGGGCGTTATACTCCTCGCAGAACTTGTCGTATATCTCTTTTGAAAGCTCTTCGTTTTGAATATACACATACAATTTAGTATTATTTATCAAATTCCAGTTTGGAAGAGTTAATTTCTCTTTGTTTTCTTCTTCTGCTTTTATTCCTTTTATAAGCGCTGTGTAATTCTCCTTAGAGAAAATAATTCTTCTGAAATGTTCTTTTCCAAGTTTTGTTTTGAATTTAATAATCAAGCTATCGTGAGAATAGTGTTCCGCTTCATCAAAGTAGTATGCTCTTTCTTTTCCGCTTTCTTCAAGAGCGTTTAAAGCTCCTTTTATTGCCTCTTCGTCTGTTGTCCATAAATTCAAATTAAATTCGTTAAAATTAAGAGAATCATAATATTCTTTAATCTTACTTGAATGAATTGAAACGGCTACAACGTTGCTTTCTTTTGGGCCAAAAAAGTCAAACAATTTTCCCGAAAGCGTAACCGAACCTGAAAAGAGAAAACAAAGTCCAACGGGCAACCAAAACCAAACGAGAGACGTAAGAGCCTTTTTTGCATTTTTTAAAGAGATAAGGTCAAATATAAAATGCAAAAGAAGGGAGAGGAAAATTATAAAAAAATTAATATGCAATATGGACGTTAATGATAGAATTGAAAGAATTATAGCGGTTCTGAGAGCTATATGAACGGGTTTATAAAGGAATGGCGTTGATGCGGCTTCACTTTTTCTCTTAACAAAAATAATTCCCGAAAGTGCAAAGAGAATAAACGCTTCTATTAACAATGATATTGTGAAGGATGGATTTTCAAAATATCCCATATCATTTTCTGCCGTATTGAATACGGAAAACATATATGTGCGTTCCATTCCCACAAAATATTTTAACCATGTGTGGTCAATCAATATAGTGTGTTTATACAACCCAAAAAATGAAATAAAAACGTTTAATATAGCTCTTGGAGCAACAAAAAGAGAAACGATATACACCGCGCAAGATGAGCCTGTTCCTGATATCATAATTGCAAGAGAAACACCTCCCGAAACAACTGCACAGGAAGAAAACGCTCCCGCAATCATTGGAAACAACGCCGACCAATCAACAGAATATAATTCAAACGAACTCCAGATTAAAGCACAAGATAAAAACGTTGCCGCAAGGGTTGATAATATCCACGTGAATATTGATAAGGTAAACGTCAGAAAAACGCAAAGGCGAGTTTGGGGAAGCGTATGAAAAAAATCGCTTGTTTTTCTTTTGAATTGAAATGAGAACGCATCATATGCCATCGCTATTCCCAATACGATAATCATAAAATAGAGAGGAGCTATATTTCCGCCTGTTATAACCACTTCCTTCGTTTCATATTGAGACGAGCTCCAGGCTGTTCCAATAACCCAAATACAATTCAGAACGAGTATTGCAATCAAAAAGCCTATTCCTACAACTCTTGAACGTTTCAAATTTTGAAAATACAGCTCTTTGGAAAAGAATTTATGGGAAAAATCTTTTTTTGAAACTGTTTCCATAACGTTTCTCCTTTATTACATTAACAAATCTTTAAAAGCGTATCCCAATGCTTCCATTTCATAAACGAAAACTTCTTCAAGGTTGAGAGGCAAAACGTCAAGAAGCAAAGGATTCATATTATACAGCTTTTCCTTAACCTCTTCTCTCTCTCCTCTTACGATAAATGACGCAACAGAGCCTTGAGAAGTATATGAAAGAATTTCCATTCCTTCAATGTTTTTAAATTTTTCCTGAGTGAACGGTTCTTGAAAACCAATCTGAACCTTGAAAAGAGACGTTTTAAGGTTTTGAATATCACTTTCAAAAACAATTCCACCTTTATGAAGAAGAGCAAGCTGGTCGCAAGTGTCTTCCAACTCTCTCAAAGAATGGGAGGTTATAATAACCGTTGTGTTTCTTTCGGCAACGTCTGTATATATAACCTGCTTAACGAGGTTTCTCATAACGGGATCAAGTCCGTCAAAGGTTTCGTCAAAAAACAAATAATCGGGCATTGTTGAGAGGGCAAGAATTGTAGCCCCTTGACGTTTCATTCCCTTAGAAAATTTGTTTATATTCTTGTCTGAGGGGAGATTAAAGGTTGTAAGTAGTTTATAAAAACGTTCTGAATTGAAATTCTTATAAACTGCGGCATACCAATCTGCCATATCAGACATTTTTGCCCCCGGCAAAAAGAATAAATCATCAGGAACAAACGCTATTCTGCTCTTTATTGCTGGATTATCATATACCTTTTCTCCCTCAATTGTAATTTCACCCGAAGCGGGACGGTATATTCCGCTGATAAGTCGCAAAAAGGTTGATTTTCCCGCTCCGTTGCTTCCAACCAATCCGTATATACAGCCTTTTGATATATTACAGGTGAGATTGTTCAATGCGGCTGTTTTATCAAACATCATTGTTACGTTTTTTGCACTAATCATAAATAATTACTCCTTTTATCCCGTTGATTCATTAAATATTCAACGTTTTCAATATATAAAATTTGTGTTATTTTTTCTCTGTGGCGTTTTTGTATGAGCTTTCAACAACGGAAATTATTTCTTCCTTTGGTATTCCGGCTAACGCAAGTTCGTTTGTTAATGCTTTTATATCCGAGAGCTTTGTCCTTAGTCTATTGTTTAAAATCTGATATGCATTTTCAGAAACGAAACACCCTTTTCCGTGTTGCATTTGAATTATTCCTCTCTCTTCAAGAAGAATATACGACTTTTGAACGGTATTTGGGTTAGCTGAAAGCATAACCGCAACTTCTCTTATTGACGGAAGCTGATCAAGAGGTTTTAGTATTCCAAGAAGAATTTCTCTCTGTATTCCATCGATTATCTGTTCATATATGGGTGTTCTTGAAGTTTTATCAAGCGTCAGCATTTTATCACCTCCACAACTGTACTATCTGTCTTAGTTCAGTTGAATATTATCATACGTTTTTGTTTTTGTCAATACTTTTTTTAAAAAAGATTTAATTTTTTTAATTGTTTTATTTTTGCGATGTGAATATTTAGGGAATAGGAAAAAAAGCCGTGATTGGAAAAATAGCCCCCGAAGCTGTACTGACGTACTGCGAGAGGGGATATTTTTTCAAAGCAAAAAGAGATTATGATTAGAAAAACGCCGAAGGGTTTTTCCTCCATTTGCATAACAACAAAATATTTTGATATGAGAACATTCTTTTTGAAATGATTCTCTCTTTTTGCGTTCACGACTTTTTTTACATTCCCAGCCAGAATAATTTTTAAATAGCAAAAGACAGCCCTATTATAGGCTGTCTTTTGCTAAAAAGGAGAAATGTATGTCCACAACAACAGGTATGTCATTTATAAATTGCCGTATATTACGGCTTAGGGATTGAAATATAATCCCTATTTTTTGCGAAAAACTCAACCAATTCAAACTTCTTTTAAATCACGCTTGATTTATGTTTTCATAATAATTGAATCACGATTGAATTGCGTTTAAACTATGATTAAATAACGTTTAAATCGAGTTTAAACTATGATAAACAACGTTTAAATCGAGTTTAAACTATGATAAATAACGTTTGATTTACGTTTGGACTGCGTTCAGATTGTTTTTAAATTACGTTTAAATTATGATTCAGAACGAACTTCAAATTTGTATCCGATACCCCAAACCGTTTTAAGCATCCATTTATCAGATGCACCTTCAAGTTTTTCACGAAGTCTCTTAATATGAACGTCAACCGTTCTGGAGTCGCCAAGGTAATCAAATCCCCAAACTTTATCAAGAAGCTGATCACGAGTGAAAACTCTGTTATAGTTAGAAGCAAGGAAATAAATAAGCTCTAATTCCTTTGGAGGAAGGTCAACAGGTTCATTGTTAATTTTAAGCTCATATTTTTGGAGGCTTATTTCGATATTTTCAAATTTAACCAATTCGCCTTCAACTGTATCGTGGTTTGCATATCTGCGAAGAACCGCTTTGATTCTTGCAAAAACTTCTTTCATATCAAGAGGTTTAACGATAAAATCGTCTGCACCCAATTCAAGACCAAGAACTTTGTCGAGGGTTTCACCTTTTGCAGTGATCATAATTATAGGTTTGGAAGAATGCATACGAAGCTCACGGCAAACTGCCCAACCATCTTTTTTAGGCATCATAACGTCAAGAAGAACTAAATCGGGTTCATACATTCTGAAAACCGCAATGCCTTCGGAGCCATCGGAAGCTGTTCTGACTTCATAGCCTTCTTTTTCAAGATACATTCTCAATAGCTCACAGATATTTGTATCATCATCAATAACGAGAATTTTTGTCATTTGTTTGACCTCCTGATTTCATATTTATTTTTACATTAGATTTCGTTTATATGAGTTATATATGTACTTAAATCATTTTTTGTTGTTCTTGCTTTTGGCAAAATTCAATAAAGCCTGAATACGTTTAACAAAATCAAAGGCTTTAGTTTTTAAATAGAGTAAAAAACTGATATTCAACAATAACACTAACTCAAAAATAAATTTTGTTAAAAAATGTTTTTTACCTCTAATTTTAAACAACGTTGAGAAAACAAGTTGCTTTCTCATATTATTTTCTTGATTTTTATTTAAAAAATAATTTGTATTTTTGCTTTCCAAAAAAGTTTTTGGTTAAAATTTGTACATTTTTAAAGCTCTCAAAAAAAATAAAAACAAGAATTTTTCAATTTGAAACACAATAAAATTTTATAAAAAAGCAACAAGCCCATAGGATATAATAGGCTTAAAAATACGTTAAAACCGCTAAAATTGATAAAAAACGCTTTAAAAATTCCTATCACGCTCATTATATCATTTACATAAAGATTTGTCAACAGTTTTTTTCAATTTTTGACTACTTTTTTTCAGCGTTTCATAAATCTTATTAATAATTATTTTTTAAATTAAAATTATATATTGGAGAATATATAATCTCTTGCTACTGAATAAAATCTCCCTTTGATTTCAGAGCATTTTATTCTTTTTAATTCAAGAGCATTTTATTCTTTTATTAATTTTTTTATTATTATTACTATATGATTCTGAATTTTTCCATAATGATAATTTTTCTCTTTTATAAATTGTTTATTACCATATAATTTGTTTTTACTTTTTGAGAAATTTAAGTTTTTATAAAAGTTTTTGATTTTGCAAAATCGATAAAATAAATCGCCTTTAGATCACGGCGAAAAAACAAATTTAAAAAAATATATTGCAAAAACACGAAAAATGGGGTATAATAACTAAGTTATATATTGACGCTTTTTTATTGTATATACTATTGAGTTTGTATATACTGTTGCTTTTTTATTGTATATACTATTGCTTCTTTACCGTATCAAAAACTTTTCGGCAATAATTGATATATTCTACAGAAAACAGGAGGATAAAGTATGGCGAAACAAATAACTCTCAAGGGTGTTAGAGTTCATAATTTAAAAAACATATCTCTTTCAATTCCACGCGATAAATTCGTTGTTTTCACAGGACTTTCGGGTTCGGGAAAATCTTCTCTTGCGTTTGACACCATTTACGCCGAGGGGCATAGAAGATTTGTTGAGTCTCTATCCTCCTATGCAAGAATGTTTTTAGGTCAACTTGATAAGCCTGAGCTTGACCACATTGAAGGTCTTTCCCCTGCTATTGCAATTGACCAGAAAACAACCTCAAAAAACCCACGTTCAACAGTTGGAACAGTTACGGAAATATACGATTATATAAGGCTTCTATACGCAAGAACGGGCGTTCCACATTGTCCCGAATGTGGAGCTAAAATTGAACAGCAATCTGTTGACGAGATTCTTGACGATATACTTTCTCTTGAAGAGGGAACGCGTTTTATTGTTCTTTCTCCCGTTGTTTCGGGCAAAAAGGGAATGCACGAAAAGGTTATTGCTTCTGCCGCAAAAAGCGGTTTTGTGAGAGTGAGAGTTGACGGAAATATGTATGACCTTTCGGAAGATATTTCTCTTGATAAAAACATAAAACACGATATAGATATTGTGGTTGACCGCCTTGTTATGAAAGAGGGGATTCGTTCACGTCTTTCAGACAGCGTTGAACTTGCGTTAAAACATTCGGGCGGTATGGTCAAAATTGCATTTACTGATAATACTCCCGAATTGGAATACAGCCAGAATTATGCTTGTAAAATACACGGAACGAGTATAGGAGAGCTTTCTCCCAGAATGTTCTCTTTTAACAATCCATACGGAGCTTGTCCATCTTGCAGCGGACTTGGAGAGAGCTTTATATTTTCCCCCGAAAAGATAATTCCCGATGACAGCCTTTCATTATATAACGGAGCAGTTATTGTAAACGGATTCAAATCCGTTGAAGCGGGTTCTTGGACGGGAAATATGATAAGTGCAGTCGGGCGTGAATATGGGTTTGATATCCACACGCCAATTAAGGATTATTCTCCAGCCGCATTACACGTTCTTTTATATGGAAACATTGGAAGAGGAAAACGTTCTTCATACTCTGAGCCTAAGTTTGCAGGAATTATTCCAATGATTCAAAAGCGTTTTGAGCTTTCGAAGGAACAAGAGCAAAAAGACTATTACGAGGAATTTATGGAATATATTCCTTGTCCCGTTTGCCACGGAGAGAGATTAAAAAAAGAAGCTCTTTCCGTTACCATTGGCGAAAAGAACATTTCAGAGCTTTGCGGAATGTCTGTAACGAAAATTCTCGATTTTTTCCAGAATCTTGAAATGACGGAAAAACAGAAAAAAATTTCCGCAGAAATTCTTAAAGAAATAAAGGCAAGACTTGGATTTTTGAAAAACGTTGGACTTGAATACTTAACCCTCTCAAGAAAAGCAGGAAGTCTTTCAGGGGGGGAGGCGCAGAGAATCAGACTTGCAACGCAAATCGGTTCTGCACTTGTTGGTGTTTTATATATTCTTGATGAACCGAGCATAGGACTGCATCAAAGGGATAATCAAAAGTTGATTTCCACTCTCAAAGGATTGAGAGACGTTGGAAACACTTTAATTGTTGTTGAACACGATGAAGAAACAATGCTTTCTGCCGACTGGATTGTTGATATAGGTCCCGGTGCGGGTGTTCACGGAGGCGAAGTTATTTTTTCGGGAACCCCTGAGGAGATTTTGAAGGATGAAAAATCTCTAACGGGAATGTATCTTTCGGGTAGAAAAAAAATCCCCGTTCCAAAGACGAGAAGAAAGGGAAACGGTTCGTTTTTAAGCGTTATTGGTGCAAGAGAAAACAACTTGAAAGATATAAACGTTGATTTCCCTCTTGGTACGCTTACTTGTGTTACGGGTGTTTCGGGTTCGGGTAAATCGTCTCTTGTTAATTCCGTTTTATATAAAGGCGTTGGAAAACAGACGGGGAAAAGAACTCTTATCCCCGGAAAACACGAAAGAATTGACGGAATTGAAAAAATAGACAAAGTTATTGCTATCGACCAAAGTCCTATCGGAAGAAATCCACGTTCTAACCCTGCAACTTATACAGGGATGTTCACAGAGATAAGAAAGGTTTTCGCCGCTGTTCCCGAGGCAAGGGAAAGAGGATATAAAGAAGGGCGTTTTTCATTTAATATCAAAGGCGGAAGATGTGAAACTTGCCACGGAGACGGAACTTTGACTATTGAGATGCATTTTCTTCCGGACGTTTACGTAACTTGTGATGTATGTAAGGGAAAAAGATATAACAAAGAAACCCTTGAAATTAAATACAAGGGAAAAACAATAAGCGATATTCTTGATATGACCGTTGACGAGGGATGTGAATTTTTTGAAAATTACAGATCTATAAGAGATAAGCTCAGAACCCTCAAAGAAGTTGGGCTTGGATATATAAAAATAGGTCAAAGCTCTCTCACTCTTTCGGGCGGTGAAGCACAACGTGTTAAACTTGCAACAGAACTTTCAAAGCGTTCAACGGGAAATACACTTTATATTCTTGACGAACCAACAACGGGACTTCACGCCGATGACGTTGATAAGCTCATAAAGGTGCTTAAAAGACTTGTTGACGCGGGAAACACCGTTGTCGTTATAGAACATAATTTAGACCTTATTAAAACCGCAGACTATATTATAGATATGGGCCCAGAAGGCGGCGAAAACGGAGGAACTGTTATTGCTAAAGGAACTCCCGAAGAAGTTTCTGAAACAAAAGGCTCATATACGGGCGAGTTTTTGAAAAAGGCGTTGGAATGGTAGGAATCAGGCAATAGGAATTAGGAATAAAGAATGAGGAATGAGGAATGAGGAATGAGGAATGATGGAAAGTTTTCTCCCGAAGGTCGAAAACTAACTATTTTATTATAATAATATTTTAGATTTTGAGCAAGGTAAAAATCTTTCTCAACTTTCGACTTCCAATTTTTCAACTCCACACTCCACTCTTCAAACTCCAAACTATTAAAAACTTTCAATTATAAAAATTAGCTTTTGAGCAAAGCGAAAAAGGTTTCCTTTATTCCTAATTCCGAATTATGAATTATGAATTAAACTCCCCACACTCCACTCTTCAAACTCCAAACTATTAAAAACTTTCAATTTGAATCCTCTTTTGAGCGAAGCGAAAAAGGTTTCCTTATAACCACTAATGCCTAATGCCTATTGCCTAATGCCTATTGCCTATTGCCTATTGCCTCATTAGAAAAAATTTCCAATTAATAAATCTCAGCTCTCATATGCTCAAGCGCACTTTTCTCTATTCTTGAAACCTGAGCCTGAGATATACCTATTTCAGAAGCAACCTCTGTTTGTGTTTTTCCTTTAAAAAACCTCAAATCGATAATATCCTTTTCTCTTTTACACAGCTTATTAAAAGCAGAATTGAGAGCAATATCTGTTATCCATTTTTCACTTGTGTTTTTAGTATCGCTTATCTGGTCGAGAAGAAAAATAGAATCCGTTCCATCTGAATATACGGGTTCAAAAATAGAAACAGGCTCAACGATAGCTTCGAGGGCATTAACAACAGCTTCGATTTTAACGTCAAGATATTTTGCAATTTCCGCATTTGACGGTTCACGAGATAGTTTTCCTTGAAGCTCTTCTTTTGCTTGAAGTGCTTTATATGCAAGTTCTTTAACTGAACGCGAAACTCTTATAGCGTTGTTGTCTCTGAGATATCTTCTGATTTCTCCAACGATCATAGGAACAGCATAAGTTGAAAATTTAACGTCAAGAGATATATCAAAGTTGTCAATCGCTTTTATCAGACCAATACACCCAACCTGAAATAAATCGTCGGGATTTTCGCCTCGGTTCTGAAAGCCTTGCAGAACGCTGAGAACGAGCCTTAAATTTCCATTTATAAGCTCTTCTCTTGCCTTGGAGTCGCCTTTTTTCGTTTTAATCATAAGCTCATTTTTTTCTTCTTCCGACAAAACTCTGAGCTTTGACGTGTTGATTCCGCATATTTCGACTTTGTTATACATAAAAACCTCCCTTTACGTAGCAA
>JAZNJM010000050.1:0-9119 GCA_045578045.1 Eubacteriales bacterium
AGCGTCAATAGTGAAATTTACGTCAGTTGCAACGGTTCTGTCAATAAGGGTATACCAAACCTCTTGTGTGTAGAAAGTACCTGCATCACAAGTTATTCTACACTTTATTTTACAAAAGCTCAAATCCTCATCCCACGTATCACCAAAGTAGGAATGCTGTTTATAATGGTTCGTATGACAGCCTTCATAGTATAAGCCGTCCATAATTTCAAGGTCGCCGCCCCAGCTACCCACACCACCTTCATCTCCATATGTATAAATCCATTGATATCTGACGTTTGTTGCATTTTTAACGTCAACAACTATTTCCGCAGGATTTCCTTCATATGGAGAAAGCTGCATTTTCGTTATCTGAATAATGGGATCTCCATTTACTGCTGCTATTGTTGCATAAGTTGCGGTGAATTCATAATAAATTTTGCTACCAGTGTCCCATTTTTGCGGTTTTAATTTAACTCCATTCAAATAGCTGTTTGTTGAACCAAAGCTTGATGAAAATTCATAATCGCTTTTTGTTTCAAGCATCACCGAAACAGTATAGGATTTACCCATAACCGCCTTTGTTTTTTTTGCGAGAGGCGTTCCCGAGCCGCTTTCATACCAAGTAACCGTATACTTGAAAGGCAAATCGTCTGTTCCTTCCCAGTATGTTACTTTGCCCTTATAACCAACTATGCGAGAAGAAGTTTTCAGTTCAAGTCCGTTTACAGGAACGTCAACGTCAATTTTTGCATTATCAATAACAACGGTATCTGCTGCACTTGTCGTCAACGTGGCGGCAGGAATCACGCCAACAACCATAATAAGCACAAGCAACATACTTAAAATTCGTTTTTTCATTGTTTTTGCTCCTTAGCGTTTGAAGATTTATTTTTTATTTTATACTGATTTTACACTATTTTTTTCAAAATGTCACTAGTACAAGTAATAGTTTTTGGGATTTTTTTACAATTTTTATACTTTTTTAGGGGATTTTTTAGTTTTGGAATTATCGTTTCAGAAATTTTCAAAGAGTAAAAAATGCGGGGCATCGGATAGGTGATGCCCCATTAGTTAAAATTTTTCAAGTCAAAATCAACAATTTCAAAATGAAAGCTTTCTAAAAAAAGTTTGACTTTTTAACTTTAGCAAAAACTTTTAACTTCCAATTTTCAATTGATTTTATCCTTCAATTGTATAAGTTCCAAGGAAGTGACCTTTGATTCTCAGGTAGTCCGTTGAGTCAACAGCACCGTCTTTGTTAACGTCACCGGCAACAAATGCTGCGCCTTCAAGAGTATAAGTGCCAAGGAAATGACCTTTAATTCTCAGATAGTCCGTTGAGTCAATAACTCCGTCATTGTTAACGTCGCCGAGAAGATATTTGTTTTCCGTATCAGGTGAGGGATTGATCTTTTGCGGAAGAATCCACACTGAATCATATGTTTTAAGTGGTGTTTCTCCGTCCCATTCGGTTGCTGTTTCTATTTTATTTTTTCCATCACCCGAAACATAAACAACACCTTTTGAAATGGTAACTTCATCGTTGATAAACTGCCACCATCCACCGCCATCGAAAGCGTGGAATTCACCACCAAAAACATAAACTTTTGTTTCACCTGCAAAAACACCTGCCTGTGCAGTGTTGCAGTAAAGCTCACCACCATTCATCTGAAGTCCCTCAACGTCCATACAGCAGTATATATCAGCATCAATATAAATTGTTCCGCCAATAATCGCAAGCCAGCCGTTTAAATTGATTCCGTTTGGCCTTGCTAATTTTGAATTAGAACCAATTACATCCAAAGAACCTTCGCCATCGATATAAAGCTCATGTGTATCTTCGTCTTTCTCAAAGCTATCACTAATAGATGAAACAGTATTTTTTCCTGTTATATCAATTATTAAAAAACCTTCGTTGAAAATAATATCTGCATTTCGGTCGATGAAATTAACAAAATATAAAACCCCATTTTTATAATATACATAGTTATCATCAGGTTTTATATTAGTAACCGTCGATGCTCCTTTTACAAGATAATTTCCATCTTTCAAAGTTATATTTCCAATATCAACAGTGTGAGTTTCGTTATTATTTGTTGCAATATAATCTTTTTCAAGAACTCGGATTTTAAGATTTAAATCCTTGGTGTAATTGGTAACTAAATCGTTTCCAATATAGGCAGATGTAGATATATCGTCAAATTCGTATGAATTACCTGCTTTAACAGTAACTTTCAAACGATACTTTTCTCCTTCTATTAAAGTATCATTTGTTTTCAGATAATAAACTTCATCGTTTTCTTTGAGCCAAAGCCATTCAATACCTATTATCTCTGTATATGGACTATCTGCTTTTCCCTTAAAATCGGGAGTGCTATTTGATTCGGGAGCTAAAATATCAGCAATATCTATATAGCTTAATTTTTTAGTCCTTGAAAATTCTACCCAATCATAACCGGCGCTTTCTTCTTTGTCAAAGGAAACTGAATTATTTCCCGATGCACTAAAAGACCCTTTGCCTTCAACCGAGCTATATATAATCTCTCCGCCGTTTGTATAAATAGCACAATAACTTTCAGGGAATTCAGTATTATCTGAAACTATCTTCACATGGCTGTCATCAATAATTATGTTACCGCTGGAAAACAACCCCATTTCCGAGACGCTTATATCCACATCACAGCCGGAAAAACTTATGTTACTGCCATTTATATATGTATGCATTCCACGAATGCCCCTCATCCTTATAGATGCGCCATATGCATATATTGAGGATGTTCCCGAATGTATACCGTAAGAATACTGGGAATATATATCTAAAAATACATCATCAACGGTAATTTCACCGACGGCATATATGGGTCTTTTGGCTTTCAGATAACATCTTCCGTTTCCATAGATCTCAATATCACCGTCGGAACATATGGCACGAGTTGTATAAGAAGCGTGTTTTCCAATGAGTGAACAATCCCCATTGATTACCAAAGACAAAGAGTTTTTGCTGTATATAACAGTTGGATAAATAATTGTTGTGTATTTATCATATTTTTCTTCACAATAAAATCCATCTCCTGTATATGAGTAATCGTTGAGAATAAGTTCAGAACCGTTGTAAAAAGCATATCCTTCATCAGGCATACTTTCCTGTGTCTCTGTTGCTCCAACAGGGAGATAATCCCCCTTTTCCATAACTACTCCGCCAACGCAAACAACATTTTCTTCTGCCAAAACTTCGGGAACAAAAGCAGAAAAGGGAACAACCGACATCAAAAACAAAAATGCAAATGTAAAATACAGTAACCTTCTTTTCATATTTTATCTCCTTATCATTTATTTTAATTTTTTTATTTTCTATGTTGATTATACACTATTTTTTTCAAAATGTCACTAGTAAAAATAATAGTTTTTGGGATTTTTTTTTATAAATTTCAAAAAAAATTTTCGTCCAAAAAAACAAAATACAGTCTTCAGTGTTTCCAAAAGGCTGTATTTTTGTGTTTATTCTTCGTTTTTCTTTTCAGGCGTGACGATGATAAGATTTTTTTGTGCAACGGCAATAAGAAGCTCCATTCTTGTCCGATATCCTGTTTTGTCAAGAATCTTGCCTAAGTGCCAACGAATATTGGCTTTTGTGCAACCTAACATCAAAGCGGCATCTTCATCAGACGTGCTTTGCATCAAGGCACGAAGGACTTCAAACTCGGAATCGGTCAATTCATAGCTTGTAGTAAGTCCTAAACGAACTTCGGGTGTTTTATCGGGGAAGATGTGTTCTCCCTTCATAGTTCTGTTCATTACTTCTATTAACTCACATTGACTTGCATCCTTATACCAAAAGCTGTCGGCTTTTGCGTTTTTTGCCCTCTCTATAAACGTATGTTCTGCCATAGAGGTTACTACAATAACTTTTATTTTGGGAAATTTCTTTTTAATAACTCCGCAAGCTTCGATGCCGTTTTCGTCACGTGCTGTGCAAACGTCCATAAGAATAAGGTCTATTTGTTCACGCATACAAAAAAGTTCTGCATCAGCTGCGTTGGTGATAACCCCTGCAAGAGCATAGTTTTTGCTTGAATTGATAATGGCTTCCATATTTTCCTGAGCCATTTTCTGATCTTCAACTATAAGCACTTTTGTCATAACAAACCTTCTTTCTTTTTGGGTATAGCTACGGTCAATCTGAACGCCGGGAAAGAATCAACCGTCATTGTGCCGCCTGAACGTTCAACTCTGCGGCGTAAAGTGGAAAGTCCTCCGCCTTCAACTATTTCGCTTTCAGGTTTTTTTCCGTTGTTTGTGACCGTTACCGTTGCTTTTATATCAGTTTCTTCAAAGGTCGCATATAGCTTTGAAGCTTCTGCATAGCGAACAGCATTTGTTACACACTCACGAACAGCACAGGTAAGGATATATGCAGAATTTTCATCATTTGGCAAAATGCCTCTTTGAACGTACTCCAAACCAACTGACGCACAGGTTTTGCGAATCTGAGAAAGCATATCCTCGTCTTCGTTTTCGTTTGTATATTTAATCATAGAAACGGCTTTTTGCCACGAAGCGACAAGGGATTCGGGAATATTTTTGTCAGCTCCGTCAGAAAGAAGCTTTCTTGCTTCAACAAGGCATTTTCCCATTTCATCGTGAACACGCATTTTTGTGTTTAGTATTTCTTCCTCACGTGTTACTGCAACAACGTTGGCAGAAAGTCTTTTCAGTTCTGCTTGAACTTTACGAAGATGCTCTGTTTCTGCTTGAAGCTCGACTCTTGTTTTTTGTATTTCTGAAACGTTAGTTGCAACATACTGAGTATAGCTTCCGCCATCATATGTGAAATTTCTTTTTTCCAAATGCCAAGACGTCCCGTCCTTCAAAACAAAAACTTTTCCCTCTTTTTTAACGTTGTTTTCGGGTATGAAATCAAAGGCAAAGCAATTTTCAAGGTCGGTTATAAACTGAACGTCTTTTCCGCAAACGGCAAAGCTGAAACGATACATTGATAAATTGCAAAGAACAGGTAACCCCGATTCGTTAAAGAAGCAAACCCCTGTTGGAAGGTTGTCAAAGGCTTCTTTGATTGATGTATTGTTTATGGTTTTTCGGTTTCTTGTTTCCCCAAGGAGAAGCCAGACTTCAACGCCAAGGAATAAAAGGATTGCACACAAAAGGACTATATAAGGCACGTGATGGTGCAAGCCCTGTCCTTCATCTGTCATTCGGCTGTCAAGCTGCATTATGACGTATAAAACAACGTCAAGGACGAACACGCCAAAAAGCACGGATATTTTGCTGATTTTGCATTTTCGCTTAAAAAGGAGAATAAGTCCTGTTGCGAGGGATATGACCGAAAACTGACTTATTACAAGTAAAATACTTTGCATAAGTGAGCTTGCCTGATAAAAACAAGTTGTCATCGCTCTGCACCTCCTTTTATTCTCAAAGAGAGGGTAAAGCAATTTTCGTCAGAAACAGAAACTGATATTTCATCGTTTTCAAGGGCTTTTAAGTCCATGGTGCAAACTGCATCAATGCAAGCGTAATAATAGCCATCACGATAAAAGAATCTTGCAAGTAACGAAGTAAGTCCGTCAAAGGAGCTTTCAACAACAAATTCATAAAAGTCAAAAAGCCTCATTGCAACGTCTGAGGGAACGTCTTTCTCAAACTGAACAACCGATGCGCAAGTGATTCCGGAAAGCTCTAAATTATTCATCATTTCTTTAAGGCTCAGAGAGAGCTCTTCTTTTTTGATTTCCCTATCTTGTTCATTTACTAAAACAAGATTGTATCGCCTTTTTATGTATGCACCCACAACAACAATGCGGCGAAGAAGCTCTCTTTTTTCTGTTTTATCTTCTGTTTTCGACAGTTTGCTTAACAAATCGTTCAAAAGGTTTATCTGATGGGCTGTTTCTTTGTGCAGTTCGTCATGAAGGCGGTTTTTCTCCGCAAGGACTTGGATTTTTTTCTTTATCTGATAGTTCTGCATTGAAACGTCATTTGCCCCTTCAAGCTCTTTTCTCAGTTCTTTCAGTTCATCAAGAACGTCCGTCAGTTCTGAAAGGTCTTCCTGCCAGAAGGTGTAACCGCCTCGTATTTTTGAAGCTGACAAGCGAATACCGTCATTCAACATAACAGGGCTTTTTTCAGCTTTTCTCATTTGCTCTGTCGTATGAGATAATGCGTCATCAGAATGGTAATGAACAGCATAATCCTTATCCACCACTGTAACGCCAAGCCCCGAATATTTTAAAAGATCATCATAGTTGGTGTTTGATTGAACAAGTCCGGACTTGATGCTACTTTCCCAGATTGCAACAACGGTAAAGCACAATGCGGCAGTCATTTCAATAAAGGAGAAAATATCGCTGTCCAAGGCATACAAAATCGAATAGATAACGCCAACTCCAAGAGATGCAATGGGCAACCAGACAACTTTGTGTGTTTCGGGAATACGGCACTTCTTTATAAGCTCCCAGATCATAAAAGCGATGCATACAAATATCCAGGCTGTTGCAACGTAATATAAAACGCTTCTTTGATAATCACTCCAGCCTGCTTCATATCCTTGATGAAAATAAAACGCCCAACCGTGAAGGTCATTTGTGAGAATTCCTATTATCAATGTAATTGATGGGATATACATCAGATACCATTTTTTAGGTAATTTGTAATCCTCGGGCTTGCCTATATGCTTCACCGCAAAAAGGCAAAGCTGCGGTATTAAAACCATCGAAACGTAGTATGCATACCAACACCACATTCCAGCAGGGTACACAAAGAGAAATACAGTATGTCGCAAGGTTCGCATAAGCATCCAGAATATCATAAGGGCAACAAGGGCTATAAGATGATGGCGGATTCTTTTATTTACTATACGGTCATATACGGAAATTCCCCAAAAAACGAGGATTCCCAAATAAATCATCAGAACTACAACGTGTGAAACAACGTACATTATCTGCGTTGTTTCCATGGTGATAACTCGGATAAAGTTTGCAAACAACAGCAAAAACACACAAAGCAAAACGTTTATGGTGTATGACTGACTTTTTCCCTCATCATTCATAAAGCCTTGCTTTTGCATAGAACGGTAAATTGCAAGAATAAGGCATTCCGTTATTATATACGAAATGGAAAGCCATTCAAATCCACGGGGTAAAAACTGTTCTGCAAGCCAGATTGATATATTGCAAAAAACAACGCACAACAAAAGTATTGTATGGGTTTTGGATTTGATTTTTTTCTTTGAAATGGAATAAAAGGTGATTCCAATCATAGAAAGAATATACAAGGCAAGGTATACGTAATAAAGTAAATGAAGCGGACCGTATTCGCGAATAAGCTTTGTTGCACCGTCTATAATCTCAATATCAACTGTGCTGTAATATATGGGCAAAATCCCGGGGCTGGTTGTTATTCCAAGCATAATTATTCCAACCGATACAAGAGTTATCATCAAGGGCTTCTTTCGTTTTATGCCACAAAAAAGCATTACCATCATAAGTAGGAAAAAGGGCAAAAGTACACTGCCTAAATATGAAATTCTGTTGGAGTTGAGTGCTGAACCTAAATTTGGTGATACGGAAATCATAAAGTACCCAAGGTTACATATGGACACAGACACAAATACAAGCAAAAGCCATATATCACGTTTTTTGTCGGCTACAACGCATATTCCCACCATACAAAGGGAAATAAAGGCTATAATTCCATACGCCAACGCCATTTTCACACCTCCCGTTTTATTGCAACTATAAAAAGTATAAGTCAAAAGTTTTTTACATTGTATCATAAAAGAAAAAACATTTCCACCATTTTATAGAAATTTGCAAAAAATTTGATACTGCAAGTTTATCGGTATAGAGGCCACACGATTTGAACAGTGTTTCTATGTAGAATAAATTTCAAAAATATATTTAGAAAAACATCATATACTGATTCTTGATTTTTTCAGTATATAATTCTATGATTACAAACAGAAAATGATCTAATGGAAAATACAAAATCGTTTTGTTCATTCAGAGGATGATTTCGTATTTGGCGGCGTTAAAAACGCACCAATTGAAACACGAGTATTCTTTAAGTACTATAAAGAAGTTTTAGAAGAAGCAGGTATCGAAGAAGCAGATCTCCACACGCTCAGGCACACATTCGCTACAAGATGCATTGAAAGCGGAATGGGTATCTTAACGGTAGCAAAAACATTAGCCCACGCCAATGTTGCAATGACGCTTAATAGATTTTCCCACCTGTTACCCAAACATATGAAAGCAAGCATGGAAAAAATGGAAGCCACATATTATTAAACAAAATGCCCTGGGAGTGATTTTGAACATCACCTCTCAGGGCATTTTTTCACGCATACATCTGACATACTTTTTTCGTCGAAAAGTATGTCAAACGAATTTTTATAGTTGAACTCCGATGTAATAACTATTAAAATTTTCCATTGGGCATAAATTAATAATTTTATATTATAAAAAAGTAAGAAAGTGTGCTGACATACTTTTCAACAAAAAAGTATGTCAGAAAAATCGTTGGTTCTCTTGTATAGAACCAACGAAATGTATAGAAAAAACCTTGAAAACACTGGGTTTTCAAGGCTTTCACATGGCTCCCCCTGCTGGGTTAGCAAAGTCAAAACAACATAGTTGTTGTTTTGACGAGCGGTGTGGTACAAAGTGCGAGTAGTGCAAAACAAGCTACGCTTGGTGAAGCAATACGACACACGACTGCCACCGGCGCGTAGCGGAATCAGCGAAGCTGGGTCAGCACACCGTCAGGTGTGCATAAAAGAAATACCCGAAACTATTCAAAAAAAATTATTAAAATATCTATATAAAAACAAGAAACCCGAAGCACATACAATTTTGTAAATGTTTCGGATTTATTGCTGTTGACTTACAGTGCTGGGTTAGTGAAGATAAAACAACATAGTTGTTGTTATGACAAGCGGTGTAAGTCGGATCGTAGCCATGTCGTTCTGTGAGCCAAGGAGTTGGCACAATAATTTGTCTTCCTAAGACCGCTTGGCCTCCGACTTCACATACAATTTTGTAAATGTTTCGGATTTATTGCTGTTGACTTACAGTGCTGGGTTAGTGAAGATAAAACAACATAGTTGTTGTTATGACAAG
>JAZNJM010000051.1:0-39476 GCA_045578045.1 Eubacteriales bacterium
TTTGAGAGTAGTGTAAATTTATAGGTAAATAAAACAATCCAAAAAGATTGATTTCAATACTACTTGTTTGAGAGTAGTGTAAATTTATAGGTAAATAAAACATTCTGAGCAAAAGCAGGGAATTGTTTTAGGTTTGAGAGTAGTGTAAATTTATAGGTAAATAAAACTTTTATGTTTTTAAAGAGGATCTTTAGATGTTTGAGAGTAGTGTAAATTTATAGGTAAATAAAACTTGACAAAGAGTTTGAGCTTAAAATAGGCTGTTTGAGAGTAGTGTAAATTTATAGGTAAATAAAACTTTCGAGGACGCCAATTTCAGCCTTGAAACGTTTGAGAGTAGTGTAAATTTATAGGTAAATAAAACCGTATATTTAGCTATGATTCAATGGAATTAGTTTGAGAGTAGTGTAAATTTATAGGTATCATCTTTTCATATAACTAAATAAAAAGTCCCCTTGGCAGAGAGGAAGCAACAAACTTTCCAAAAATGCCAAGGGGTGTTTTTTATATATTTTATATATATTATTTTAAGGGGATTATATAATATTTAGGTTTAAAGGTGATTATTCAATATTTAAGTTTAAATTTGATTGTGCAATAGTTAAGGGGAATTATTTAATAAGTTCAGCAGCTTCTTCGTCAATATAGAATTCAACATCTGGGTGAAGCTGGAGAATAGAAGCAGGAACTTCGGGTGTAACGTCTCCGAATATTGTTTTCTTAACTATTTCTGCTTTTGCTTTTCCGAGAGCGATAATTATAATGCTCTTAGCGTTCATAACGGTTTTTATACCCATTGTTACAGCGTGAGTTGGAACGTCATCAATGGAAGCAAAGAAACGTTTGTTTGCTTCTCTTGTTGATTCTGTAAGCTCAACCATATGAGTGATAGAACCGAAAGGCGTTCCTGGTTCGTTAAATCCGATATGACCGTTATTTCCGATACCTAAAAGCTGAATATCAATTCCGCCTGCTGCTTCGATTGCCTTATCATAAGCTGCTGCTGTTTCGGCAGATGTGTCGAGACCAGAGGGAACGTTTGTTTTGCTTATGTCTATATCAACCTTTGAAAAAAGGTTTGTGTTCATAAAATAGCGGTATGATTGGTCGTGAGAACCGTCAAGACCAACGTATTCATCAAGGTTGAAGGTTGTTACGTCTTTAAAAGAAATTTTTCCTTCTTTGTTGAGCTTTGCAAGTTCACCGTATAAATCCAACGGAGTTGAACCCGTTGCGTAACCCAAAATTGCATCAGGTTTTTTTGAAAGAAGCTCAACGTATCTCTGAGCAGCTTTTTTTGCAATGTTTTCTCTTGAATCGATAATAATTTTCATAGCTGAATAACTGTCCTCCAAATTTGATTTTTTATAATTATTATTAAATAGCTTTGCTTTGGTTATGATATCATTAACCACTGTTTTTGTCAAGCGTTTTTTGTTTTTTTAGAAAAAGTATTGACATATTTTTATTTTAATGTAAAATACTTTATTAAAAGGGGGTGTTTAGCTTTGACAGATATTAAGGAAGAAATGACAGTTTATTTTTCTGATTTTCACATACATACAAATTTTTCCTTTGACAGC
Organism: Eubacteriales bacterium; assembly: GCA_045578045.1. Lineage (GTDB taxonomy): Bacteria > Bacillota > Clostridia > Oscillospirales > CAG-382 > SIG653. The sequence goes on from JAZNJM010000051.1 coordinate 1,584, forward strand.
AAAGAAAAAATAGAAAACGTTTGTGTTTACGCGTTCAATTCGGGGCTTTCATCTATCGCAATTACGAATCATTATGACCACGATGGAATTGAAGAAGGATTATACAGCGAATATCTTTTTGAAAAAGACAGAGAAAACATTTTAGAAGCGAAAGAAAAATGGAAAGATTCTCTTTCTGTTTACTATGGAATAGAAATAGGTCAGCCTCACACAATGACGGAAAAGAAAATTGCTAAAATTGAAAATATGGGGTTTGAGTTTATAATAGGTTCTCTTCATAATATGAAAAACTGTTTCGATTTTTATTATCTTGATTATAAAAAAACCTCACCTATGTATGACAAAGGGATATACAAAAAATATATAAAAGAGCTTTCAGAAATTGCAGATTGTTCTTTTATTGACACAATAGGGCATATAACTTACCCCGAAAGATATATGAAAGAAGCCGGAAAAGAGTTTATATATGAAGAGTTTGAAGAAGATTTTGGAACTCTTTTCGAAAAAATGGCAAAGAATAAAATTGCCCTTGAATTAAACACTTCGGGGTTAAGACAAGGACTTTTTCACACAATGCCAAAGGTTGAGCTTTTAGAGTTGTATAAAAAATTCGGCGGGGAATATATAACAATAGGTTCCGACTCCCACGAGGCAAAATTTGTTGGAGTTGGAATTAAAGAAACGTATAAAAAGGCTTTTGAAATTGGAAATTTTAAAGTTAATCAAATAAGAAAAAAGTGAAATATTAATCTTTTGGAATTATTTATAAAGGATAAGAGGTAGAACTATATGAAAAATGTAAAAGAAAAAATTTGTTTTATTGGCGGCGGAAATATGGGAGAAGCCATTATAAAAGGACTTGTTAAACAAAAGCTATGTGAACCAAAAAACGTTTTTCTTTATGAAATAGATAAAACGAAGCACGAAAAATTCAAGAAGCTGTCTATAAACATAGTTGAAAACGCAAAAGACGGTATTGAAAACGCCGATTTTGTTCTCTTGGCGTTAAAGCCTAACGTTATAAGAGGTTTTCTTGAAGAAAACAAGGATTTTCTTTCGGGAAAAATAATAATTTCTATTGCCGCTTCTGTTCCTCTTAGTCTTATATGCGAAGTTTTGGGGGAACAAACTCCCGCTGTCAGAATAATGCCAAACACTCCAATGCTTGTTGGAAAGGGGGCGGCGGCTATTTCTGTAAATGAAAACGTTTCTAAAAAGGATTTTCAATACGTTTGCAGACTTTTTTCGGGGATTTCTCTTTTGTCTGTTCTTGAAGAAGAGTCTATGAATAAGGTCATTTCTGTAAACGGTTCTTCTCCTGCATACGTTTATTCGTTTATCAGAGCTATGCTTAAAGGCGCGGAAGAACAGGGAATAAACGAAAAACAAGCTCTTCCACTAATTTTAAGAACCATAGAAGGAGCTGTCAGAATGGTTGAAAAATCAGACGTTTCCATTGATACTCTTATCGACCGCGTTTGCTCACCGGGTGGCACAACTCTTGCGGCAATGAAGGTTCTTTCTGAAAAAGGCTTTGAGGACATAGTTTCAGAAGCTATGAACGCTTGTACAAAAAGAGCAGACGAGATTACGGACGAGCTGTAATAAATTTCTTTGAATATGCATATATTGTCCCAAAAGGGGGACTTTATATGGAACAGAATAATTTGAAAAATAATCAGAATTGTCAGAATACTTTTAACGTTTTTGAAAATACGGCTGATTTTGGAATTGAAAATAAATCAGAATGTAAAGCGGTTGTTCCTTTAGGCTTTGAAAACGAAAAAAAGAATGAATCTTCAAAAACGAATTTCAAAGAATCTATAAAAAACGCTTTTGAAGCTGTGAATGATGAAAAAAAGATAAGGTATCGAAAAAAATCTGCTTCGCATATATTGTTTGTGAAAGCCTATTTACTTTTTTTCTTTCTTGGAGCTTGTTTTTATGCTTCGGGAAAGTTTGGAATGAGAGAGCTTTCAGAAAAGATTTTCGGAGAGCTTTCTATTAAAACGGACGGTTTTTCAGATTTTTGCGTTCGTTTTTCTCCCTTGCTTTTTGGCTCTTTTTTCGTTTATTCTTCGGGATTTACCATTTATGCAACGTTGCTTTCGGCTTTATATTCCGTTTCGTCTTTTTTCCTTTGCGGAGCTGTTGCTTGTGAAGCCGTTTTTCAAATGGGGGTTTCGTTAGAATCCTTGGGTGTTTTGCTTTTAATTGGTTTGTTTTGCGGAGAATGTATTTTGTTTTGCTCTGTAACGAGAGGGATTTCTGAAATTGCTTCTGAGGGAATATCTAAACTAAGTATTCAAGATGGGATTCTTTATTCCGTTTTATATATGTTTACAGTTGCTTTGAATTATTATCTGCTTATGCTTATCTGCTTTTTAATTAAGGCGTGATAAATTGCTTCAAAATAAGGCGTGATAAATTGCTTCAAAAACGAAAAACAAAGGTTCAAGGACGAGTTTTTAAAACAGTTACATATTATTATTGATTTTTTCAAAAAAATATGGTAAAATTACAATTCAGTATATTTTAATCTGCGGAATTTGTTTGTTTTGGCTCTGTTTGTTTTGTGCTGAGCTGAAAAAAGTTTTTTAAGACTGAAAGAGGTATAAAAATTGGGAAAGCTGTTTGACTTTTTTTCTCCAACGAAAAATAAAAAAGATACGGGTATTACCAAAAAAGAAAAACTTGTTGATGAAAAATTTTCAACAAAATCTTTTTTTAAGCTCTTAAAAAATAAGATTGGTAATCTTGTTACTCTTAACGTTGTTTTAACGTTGTTTCTCATACCTATTATTACGTTTTTCCTTGGAATTTCGGGTTCGTATTCCTATTACGAAAGAACGCCTGAAAGTAATTTGTTTTTGGTTCTTGACGGTATTTCCAAGTACGAAGAGGGGGCGCATATGAACGTTCTTCTCAACGTTTTCGGAGATACGAGTCTCATTTCAAGAAATTCTGTTACAACCATCTGGCTTGAACGCTCTATTTTTCTTGAATTTTTACTCTTTGGAATGGCAAACGTTGGTTTTGCATACGTTTTGAGGGAAATTGTTCGTTGTAATCCCGTTTTTGTTATTGGTGATTTTTTCAGAACTATAAAGAAAAATCTTAAACAGGCTTTAATTTTTGGGGCATTGGATTTTGGCGCTATTGCTTTGCTTATATACGATTTATATGCATATAACGTCAATGCGTCTGAGTGGATATATCTGATGTTTTTCTACGTTTCCGTTCTTATGGTGCTTGTTTATTTCATTATGAGAACGTATATTTATCAGATGATAGTAACCTTTGACCTTCCCATTAAAAAACTTATAAAAAATGCTTTCTTGTTTACTTTTATCGGTCTTAAACGTAATTTTGTCGGTTTGATTGGGGTTGCGGTTGTTGTTGTTCTGAATTATCTGCTTTTGTCTCTCACGTTTACCTTTTCCGTTTCACTTATACTCCCCTTTGTTTTAACAACGGGAATTTGCGGACTTATTTCCGTTTATTGCGCTTATCCGTTGATTAAAAAGCATATGATTGATCCATATTATGAAAGTATTGGAAAAACGGAAGATGACGAAGACGAAGATGAAGAACCTGTTTTTGTTGATCGAGGTTGATTTATATTATATCAACATTGAAAATTAGATTGGAAAAAATGAAAGGCGTTATGCGTTTTATGGAAGATTTTGTTATATTAAAAGATAAATACGAAAAAATAAAAAGCGAAAATTTAAAGCTCGATATGTCAAGAGGTAAACCCGCCCCCGCACAGCTTGATACGGTCAATCCGTTACTGACGGCTATTTCTTCGGGAGAAGAATGTATTTCTTTTGGTGTTGACTGTCGAAATTACGGCGGTGTTGATGGGCTTCCGCAAATAAAGTCTCTTTTTGCAGATATGCTTGAAATAGACGAAAAAGAGCTTATAGTCAGCGGAAATTCAAGTCTTAATATTATGTTTGATACAATTTCCAGAGCTATGATTTTTGGAACGTATGAAGGTGCAACGCCTTGGCTTAATGTGGGTAAGATTTCTTTTTTGTGTCCTGCTCCCGGATATGACAGACATTTTGCTATATGCGAAACCTTTGGAATTAATATGATAACCGTTCCATACAAGGAAGACGGTCCTGATATGGATTTTATCGAAAATGCTGTTTCGAAAGATGAAAGCATAAAGGGTATATGGTGCGTTCCAAAATATTCAAACCCAACGGGAATTACATATTCTGATGAGGTTGTTCGCCGTTTTGCCGCTTTGAAACCCGCCGCAAAGGATTTCAGAGTTTTTTGGGATAATGCATACGTTGTTCACGATTTATATGATGGCGGAGAAAAACTTCTCAACGTTTTTGAAGAAGCTAAAAAACAAGGAACGGAAGATATGTTCTATATGTTTGCCTCAACTTCAAAAATTTCTTTTGCAGGTTCGGGAATTGCTGTTTTTGCCTCTTCAAGAAAGAACGTTGAACACGCTTTATCGAAAATTAAATTCCAAACGATAGGTCCTGATAAAATAAATCAGCTTCGCCATATGAAGCTATATCCAAACCTTGAAGCTGTTAAAGAACAGATGGAAAAACACGCTTCTATAATCAGACCTAAATTTGATATGGTTCTTGAAGCCTTTGAGAAAGAATTTTCAGATATTGAAGGCGTTTGGTGGTCTAAGCCAAAGGGCGGTTATTTCGTTAGCCTTAATCTTCCGGCGGGAAAGGCAAAAAAAGCGGTTTCTCTTGCAAAAGAAGCGGGACTTGTTTTAACCCCTGCCGGAGCATCTTTCCCCTACGGAAAAGATCCGTTGGATTCAAATATAAGAATTGCTCCAACGTATCCAACCACAGATGAGCTTAAAAAAGCGTTAGAGCTTCTTTGTGTTGTTGTTAAACTTGTTTGCCGCGAAGAATATGAAAAATAAATCTAAAAAAAGTTTTATTATCAAGGGAATAATTGCAATTGCTTCTGTTTTGGCTGTTGTTTTAATTGCATACGTTGTTTTAACCTTGCTCGCTCCAAAGGTCGATTTTACGAAAAAACAAGATGATATTTTCTATTTTCCCGTTGATTTCAGCGAAAATATTTTTGAAGATATTGTTTATATGAGCAAAAACAGAGAAGTCCGATTCGATTATTATGGAGTTGCTATTTATATTAACGAGGAAAACTATTCCGAACAAACTAAAGAAGCAAAGTTTTTTTATGATTATTTCAAAAGGGTAATAAACGGGGACGCTGAAAGATATAAAGATTTTTTTGCTGAGAGCTTTTTTTCAAGACATTCAATTCCAAAGAGCTTCACTATGCAAAAAATATATGATATTGAGGTTTCCGCAATGACTTCTGATATTGAAGACGGCGTTGCATATGAAACGTATAAAGTCAGCTATAAAATATACGAAAACAACGGAACCTTTCGTGCGGACGTTTCAAGCGGAGAATCAAAACCCGTTGCAATTAAGGTGCAAAAGGGAACGGAATTGAAAATTGTTTCAATTATTCCGATTTTATAAAATATGAATAGTTGATTTTGATAATTGTGAATTATAAATAAGGATTATCTGGTGAAACGGCGTTTTTCGCCGTTTTCATTCTTTAAAGGTTTTTTCTATCTTTAATATTTGGAGAGGTTATGAACGTAGAAATTCTATCCCCGGCGGGAAGCCCCGAACATTTAAGAGCTGCGGTTTTTGGCGGTGCAGATGGGGTTTATTTAGGAACAAAAGAATTCTCAGCAAGGCAGAACGCGGCTAATTTCACGTTTTCAGAGCTTGAAGAAAGCGTTGCTTTTTGTCATACCTATGGGGTGAACGTTTACGTTGCCGTTAATACTCTCGTTAAAAACAGTGAGCTTGAAAAACTTGTTTCTCTTGCAAAAAAACTTTCTGAAATTAACGTTGACGGAGTTATCCTTCAAGACCTTTCCGTTTTAAAGGTCTTTCGTGAGGTTTGTCCTCAAATGCCAATTCACGCTTCAACTCAAATGGCAATTCATAATCTTCAGGGTGCTTTAACTCTCAGAGAAATGGGGTTTTCAAGAGTTGTTCTTGCGCGCGAGCTGACCTTTGACGAAATAAAAGAAATAACTGAAAAATGTGGAATTGAAACAGAAGTTTTCGTTCACGGTGCTCATTGTATGTCTGCTTCGGGAATGTGTTATTTATCTTCTTTTATTGGCGGAAGAAGCGGAAACAGAGGAAGATGTGCCCAACCTTGCAGACTTGATTTTAAATCGGGCGAGAAAAATTTTTGTCTTTCTTTGAAAGATATGTGTTATATTGAATACGTGAAAAAGCTGTCTGAGGCGGGAGTTGCTTCTCTTAAAATCGAGGGAAGAATGAAACGCCCCGAATATGCTTATATGTCTTCAAAAACATATAAAAAAGCTGTTCTTTCAGAAAATTATAAATCTGATTTGAATCTTTTGAAAAGTGTTTTTTCAAGAAGCGGTTTCACAGATGGATATATTTCTGACAAGAGAAACGAAAATATGTTTGGATACAGAAAAAAAGAAGACGTTGAAGCATCAACAGACGCTTTGAAAACAATTGGAAAAATTGAAGAATCAAAAAAACTTCCCGTTTCTGTTTCCGTTGAAATTAAAGAAAACAAACCTTTGAAATTAACCGTTTCTTCTTGCGGAAAAAATGTTTCTGTTTATTCAGAAGAAATATTGACAAGAAATATATTGCTTCCCTCAAAAGAAAGAATTGAGGGTTCATTCAGAAAAACAGGCTCAACTCCTTTTTTCGTTGAAAGCTATAATGCAGATATTGATTTATTTCAAGGAGAAACAGAAAAAGCCTTTTCCGTTTCTTCCCTTAACGCCCTAAGGAGAGAAGCGCTTGAAAAGCTATCTTTTGAGATTTCAAAAAGAAAAGAAAAAGAAACTTGTGAATACGTTTTGCCGAAATTTGAGCTTAGAAAAGATAAAAAAATACGTCCTGAAATAAGAATAAGGCTTGAAAGGGCAGAACAATCAAAAGAAATATCAGATTTTTTTGGAAAAATAATAATTCCTTTCAACGAAGCGGAAAAACTTGGAGAAGTTTTTGAAAAGGAAAATATAATTCTTGAATTACCAATCCTTATATATCCTTTTGAAGAAGAAAAGGTTTTTTCTTATCTTTTGAAATTAAAGAAAAAAGGATATGAAAGTGTTATTTGCGAAAATATTTCGTTTATAAATAGGTTGAAAAAAGAAGGGTTTAAGGTTCATACGGGTGCATATCTCAACGTAACCAACGTTCTTGCGTTGGAGGAATATAAAAAAATGGACATTGAAGATTCAACCCTCTCCATAGAAATAAACGCTGGAGATATACAGTATTTCTCAAATTCAAAAATCGGTGTTTTAGCATATGGGTTTCTTCCTTTGATGCATTTTCGTGTTTGCCCCTTGAAAGCATCTATTGGATGTGGAAAATGCGGTGGAAACGGAATAATTAAGGATAGACTCAACAAAGAATTTACCGTTTTATGCAAAAAAAGTTTTGTATCTTTGCTCAATACAGTTCCTCTTTCTCTTTCGGGAAAAGAATTGATGGTTGATTTTCAGACGCTATATTTCACAAAAGAAAATGAATATCAAGTTAAAAACGTTTTAAAACAGTTTATTTCGGGTGTTGAACCCGATTATCCGCATACTAAAGGACTTTATTTCAGAAAGGTGCTTTAAAATGGAAAATAATAACATTAAAATAAAAGGTGAGCTTCTTGCTCCTTCGGGAGACTTGGAATGTGTTGATACTGCGTTGCATTATGGTGCTGATGCTGTTTACGTTGGGGGAAGACTTCTACAGCTTCGTGCTGCTCAATCTGGATTTACAGACGAGAAACTTCTTTCCGCAGTGGAAAAGGTTCATCAAAAGGATAAAAAAATATACGTTACAGTTAATTGCTTTGCAAAAGACGGAGAATTTGAGCTTTTGCCCGAATATGCAAATTTTCTTTATGAAAGCGGAGTTGACGCGGTTATCGTTTCTGATTTAGGCGTTCTTTCTTCGATAAAAAAACATTGCCCCGATTTACAAGTTCATATAAGCACTCAAGCAAACTGTATGAATAGCGAAACCGCAAATGTTTATTATAATATGGGGGCTTCAAGAGTTGTTCTTGCGAGAGAATTAAGTCTTGAAGATATTAAAACTCTTAGGGCAAAAACTCCAAAGAGCTTAGAGCTTGAAGCATTCGTTCACGGAGCTATGTGTATGGCGCATTCGGGAAGATGTCTTATTAGCTCTTATTTAACAAATCGAAGCGCAAACAGAGGAGCTTGTTCACAGCCTTGTCGCTGGAGCTACTATCTTGTTGAAAAAACACGCCCAGGCGTTTATATTCCCATAGAACAAGAAGGCGAAGCAACGCAGATTCTAAGCTCCCACGACCTTAATTGTGTTAGTATTCTTAAAGAGATTGAAGAAGCGGGTATTTGTTCCTTTAAAATAGAGGGGAGAATGAAAACTGCATATTACGTTGCTTCTGTAGTCAATGCATACAGACGTGTTATGGATGGCGTTATGTCAAAAGAAGAAGCTGAGGAAGAGTTAACCCTGATGACACATCGACCTTATTCAACGGGTTTTTATTATGGTGCGGTTAAAAAAGAACCGTTTAATGATGGACTTTATCATCATAGCGGTATGTTTATCGCAACCGTAAAAGAAAAAACGTCAAAGGGCGCATACATTCAGATGAGAAACCGCTTTTCAGTGGGAGACGTTTTAGAGCTTATGTCTGTTGATGCGGGGATAGTTCCTTTTACCGTTGAAAAGATTGTGGGAGAAGAAGGAGAAAAAAGCGTTTGCGATTTTCCAATGGAAATTGTTGAAATCAATTTGCCTGAATGTGCAAAGGCTGGAGATATGATCAGAAAGCGTGTTAAAGGCTGTTGATTTTAAAGAAATATAAGGAGATATAAAAATTATGATAACAACAAAACAAAGAGCATATTTAAGAGGTCTTGCAAATGGCATAGATTCAATTATTCAGATGGGAAAAGGAGAAGTTACTGAAAACTGGCTTAAAACGGTTTCAGATGCTCTTGAGGCGAGAGAGCTTGTTAAAATAACGGTTCTTGAAACGTGTGCATACACTCCAAGAGAGCTTTCGGACGCTGTTTGTCAGCTTTTGGAATGTGATGCGGTTCAGACAATCGGAAGAAAAATCGTTCTCTATAAAGAAAGCAAGGAAAATAAGAAGATATATCTTCCTAAATAAACGGATTTTTGTAAAGGGAGGGATTCTTTTGAAAATACGAAACGCTGAAGAAAAAGATATTGAGAGAATTTTAAAGCTGCTTTTACAAGTTAATAACGTTCACGCTGAGGGGAGACCTGATATTTTCAAAAAAGATATGCGTAAATATACAAAAGCTCAGATTGAAGACCTTTTAAATGAGAAAGATATGTATATATACGTTGCTGTTGATGAAAAAGACGAATGTGTTGGATATTCCTTTTGTCAATTCAGCGAGATAAAGGACGGAACAAATCTTGTTCCACGAAAAACCGTTTATATAGACGATATATGCGTTGATTCTTCCTTGAGAGGGAAAGGAATAGGAACTTTGCTTTATGAACATTCTGTATCTGAGGCTGAAAAAATGGGGTGTTACAACGTAACGCTCAACGTTTGGAGCTTTAACGCTTCCGCTATGCGTTTTTATGAAAAATGTGGAATGAAACCGCTTAAAACCGTTATGGAAAGGGTTTTGAAATAGCTTTTAAGGGTGAGAAAAAATGGATTTTAATATTATATATATAAGGGAAGAACATAGAGAAGAAGTATTTTCTATGATGCGTGATTTTTATTCTTCCCCCGCTGTTCTTTCAAACGGCTCTGAAGAGATTTTTACATCTGATATTAACGAGTGTATTGGAGAAAATCCATATATTGAAGGTTACGTTTTTGAAAAAAACGATGCTTCGGAAAAAGGTGTATTGTTGGGATATGCAATGCTTTCAAAAGGCTTTTCGACAGAGTCGGGGAAAAACAGAATTTGGATAGAAGACCTTTTTATCAAAGAGGAATACAGAGGTTTTGGTGTCGGGAAAAAGTTTCTTGATTTTGTTAGCAATAAATACGAAAGCTGTGTTATTCGTCTTGACGTTGAAGAAGAAAACGAAAAAGCAGTTGAATTATATAAAAAATGTGGCTTCGAAGTTATTCCATATATGGAAATGATAAAAAATTCATAATTGAATAGTTTAGTTTATATTATACGTTGAGTCTTAGAACGGATAATTTTTAGAAAAATATTCTACTAAGAGAGACAAAAAAATACAAAACTATTGACAAATAAGAAAAAATGAAGTATAATAAAGCCGCAGAAGCGGTATGAAAATGAATTTTCTTTTCTGTCATCTGCAATATTTATAATTCACTTTTTCAAGGAGGAAAAAAATGAAAAAATCAGTTAAAATAGCAATAATTGCTATTGTTGCGGTTCTTGTTGTTGCAGGTTCTATTACAGCTATTTTTTGGAGCAATATTTCAAACGCAATAGCAAAGACAACAAAAACACCGGAAGAATACTATGTTTACGTTGAAAAATCCAACCTCGAAACAACAACGTCAACTTTCTATTCTCTTTTGAATCTTGGCGATTCTAAAAAAGAATTTAAAGAAGGCACAAAGTTTTCTGTGAAGTTAGAAATGGGAGATGGAATTTCTGACGTTGCAGACCTTGTTTTGGGTTCATCTGAAAGTATCAACTGGCTTAAGAGCGTTGAATTTTCAGGTGTTGCTCACGTTTCTAATGACCTTTTATCAGGTTCTTTCAAAGGAACTCTCAATGAAAAAGATATTATCGAAGCATCAATGATTGCTGATATTAAAACTGAGAATATGTATTTCAACGTTCCTTTGCTCACGGGAGATAAGTTTATTAAATTTTCAAATGACGCTTCCGAAGGCGAAACAAGCGGTGATTCGTTTGAAAGTATAATGGAAGAAAATCCAGTATTCTCAATTCTTTCAGAGCTTGATCAAGAAGACATTGACAAAATTCTTCCATCTGAAAAGGTTTTTGCAGAGCTTCTTGTTAAATATTTTAACGTTCTCGTTAATAATCTTGGAGAAGCTGAAACAACTTCCGATACTCTTAATATTGACGGTGTTTCTCAATCTTGTACCCTTATTACGCTTAAAGTTGACGAAAAAGACTTTTTCAACGGAATAAAGGCAGTTTTAAATGAAGTAAAAACAGACAAAGAGATTGAAAAAATTGTCAGAGCTTATGCTGTTCAGATAGAAGAAGATCCTGATGCTCTTATGGACGATTTTGTAAAGAGTGTTTTCTTTGCAATTGAAGACGTTGAAAAGAGTATAACAGAGCTTTCTGAAAAATCTGAAAGCGAAATTGCAGAAGAAGAAGTAACGCTCAAAACTTGGGTTAACAAAAAAGGAAACATTGTTGCAAGAAAATTTGGAGTTAAAAAAGGTGAATTTTTCTTAGGAAATGCTAAAAAAGGTTCTGACCTTGCAACATCGGTTTATTATAAAGACGAAGAAGGCAAAGAGATTGTTAAGTTCTCTGGAAAAGGCACGTTAAAAGGCGATAAACTTTCAGGAAATTATGCTTTGAAATTTGAAGATAAAGAAATTATCAAAGTTAACGTTGCTGATTTCGACCTTGGTGCGTTAGAAGATGATTACGAAGTATATGGTAAATTCACCGTTTCCGTTGGTTCAGACCTTGTTGAAACAGTTTTTGGAGAAAGCGAAGTTTCCGAAGAAATTTTGAATCTTGTTAAAACTGCGGAGATTAAATTTGATTTTGGCAAAAAGGCTTTTGCTTTTGAAATAGCAACAAACAATAAAACTTGCATTAAAATAAGCGCATCTGAAACAAAAATCGATTATGCAGATTCCGTTATCCCCGAAGAAAGCAAAACTGTTGATATAACAGATGAAGAAGCTCTTGGCGAAATGCTTGCAGAATTCAACGTTGAAACAATTATTAATAAGCTCATTGAAGCAGGTGTTCCTCAGGAACTTATTGATGGAATGACCGCTGAAGATGATTATGAAGACGATTGGGGCGATGAAGACTGGGGAGATTTTGAAGACTATGAAAACACAGTTGAGCCTTTTGGAGAATTATAATTAATGAAATACATAAATACTTGTCCAAAATGCAAAAGTAACGATATTGTCCGATTCGATGGCTCCAAAGGGCCGTATGGTGCGGGAAATAATGTTATGGTGGGCAACACCGTTTTTTCCGCTGTCAACGTTAACAGATATATTTGTTGTAACTGCGGATTTACAGAAGAATGGATAGATAGAGAAGATTTGGAAAAGATCAAAAGTAGCAAAAAAGCTAAAAGATAAGTTTTTAAGTGTTTCAAAAAAGCCTTTTTAAAGCAACAAAAAAGTTTATGTGAGCTTTGATAGCTTTTATACGTTTAAAAAAATGTTTTGCCCACCGACTTCGGTGGGCAATTTTTAATTTTCTGTTTTTTTAAAAGGTTTATCGCAGTTTTTATTTGAGGGTTTGTTTCTGATATTCAAATACGATTTCAATTTCAAAGGTGGGCTATGAATAAAGTTATAGTAATAGGTTGTCCTGGAAGCGGAAAAAGTACCTTTTCGAGAGAGCTTCACAAATTAACTCATATTCCTCTTTATTATCTTGATATGATATATTGGAATAAAGATAAGACAACCGTTTCAAAAACAGTTTTTCTTCAACGCCTTTCAAATATCATAAAAAAAGAAAAATGGATAATAGACGGAAACTACGGTTCAACAATGAAAATACGCCTTGATGAATGTGATACGGTGTTTTTCCTTGATTATCAGGTAGAGGTTTGCCTTGAAGGCGTTTTGTCAAGAAGAGGGAAGAAAAGAGAGGATATGCCTTGGATTGAAGATGAAAACCATATTGACGAGGAGTTTATTCAGTTTATTAAAAACTATAATTCAGAAAGCCGTCCAAAAGTTATAGAGCTTTTGAATATGTGTTTCAACAAAAAAATATATATATTTAAAACAAGAGCTGATGGAGACCGTTTTTTAAATGAACTAAAAATGTGTCTGTGATTTATTGAAAATAGTTTAAAGTTAGAAATTTTTATTGAATAATTATCAGAAAGGAAAAAACGGCGTGGCAAAATTTGAAAAAGTCATAAACGGAGATTTCGTTGAGATATTAAATAGAATAGAAAGTGGAATCTTGCACGGTAGTGTTTCCGCATCACTTGAAGATAGCAGCGATTTTCGAAGCGGTGATGCTCGTTGTAGTATTCGTGTTTTTGAGAGATATAGTTATTGGGGAAAAAATCGTGTTAGCCTTAGCGTTACTTTGTTTCAGAATGGGAATAATCCTATTTGTGTTTCGGCTATAACTTCTGGCGGAAGTCAGGCGATGTTTTTTAAGGTCAACACCATTGGAGAAGATGCTTTTCTTGAAAAGCTCATTGATTTGTTGTGAAATATTTTGAAGAGATTTATGGGACTTTATAATATTAATGTGAATAGTTTTGTATTCCTAATAGATAAATTGCTTTTGGTTCTCCCTGTGGCGTTTTTGGTGGTTGCGGCTTTGAATTTTGGCTTGGATAGTCTGTTTCTTTGCATCAGTATGATAATATTTAAAGTCGAAAACAAGAAACATATATATAAACAATATATAGTCAAAATATTCGTAGCAGGTCTGTTTGTTGATTTAATAGTGTTTATAATTATGATTTTTTTGTCTTACTATGATATATATGAGGTAGAAGAAGCTCTCATCACTATTCCCGTTTTCATAATCTCTATGCTTGTTGCTTTTATATTTAATTATTTTATAACGTTTAAGATCTCACCAAATGAAACACCAAAGAATGAGCTTAAAGTTTTCAAAAGCCATTTTATAACGTTTAGGAACGAACAAAAAGAGGAAACAATAAATGAGCCTCAAAACTCTAAAAATGGTTATAAAAAGTCTCGAATAGTATTTTCGTGCATATTTGCTGTTGCGACAGCCCCTTGGTCCTTCGTTCTTCCCCTTGAGTGCACTGAGTGGTTTTATATACTGCTAATTAAATATTTTAATTTTTATTAGTTTTAAATATGAGGTGTAGCATAATGAAACGTTGGTTTGAACAAAAAAGCAATATAATGCTTTATAATTTTATTTTTCCTTTTTGGCTGATGCTTGTTCTTCCGCCTACTTGTATAGTTGCATTGATAGGAAATTTTATCATAGACAGTATAGTTTTGCTTGTCGGTATGAAAGCTTTTAAAATTAATAATAAAAAACACTTTTATAAGAAAAAAATAATAAACGTATTTGGTTTTGGATGGGGTTCTGATATTGTTGGTGTTGCTTTCTTGCTTATTATGATATTTTTTGAAATATCAAATACGGGGGAAGAGCTATATGTAACAATACCTGCGGTTATAATTTCTGCTATAATGATTTTTTTGCTCAATTATTTTAAAACATTCAAAAATTCAAATATAAAAAATAGCGTGAAAGATAGAGTAGAAGAAATAAGCCCTAAACAACGCTTTTGGCTTTCTTTTATTTTGTCTGTTACAACCGCACCGTATACGTTTATGATTCCCTTTTATTGGTTTCTTGACTTGATTCAAAAATAAAACGGATTAATGATTTTGGGATAAAAAAAGACTTGCTTAACAGAGGATTAGTATGGAAAAACATATTGATATTTTAAAAGAAAGATTTGGTAAAGATTCGCTGATGTCATTGGCAACAGTTGATGAAAATGGAAAGCCTTGGGTGAGAACGATAGACGCTATTTTTTATGAGGACAGCTTTTATACTATTACTTATGGGCTTTCAAACAAAATGAAGCATATAGAAAATAATCCCGTTGTTGCAATAAGCGGAGAATGGTTTTCAGGACACGGAATTGCAGAAAATTGCGGTTATATAAAAAACCAAAACAACGAAGAAATTGCAAACAAACTCAGGACAGCGTTTAACGCTTGGTATAGCAACGGACACGTAAACGAAGAAGATTCAAATACTGTTATTCTTAAAATAAAACTAACTGACGGAGTTTTGTTTAATAACGGAGAAAAAATTGAATTTTGAGTTATTTATCGTTATTAAAAGCGTTAAAATGCTCGATTTTATCAAATGCTACAAAGCGTTGCATAGCTGAAACGGTTCGATTCTTGCTTTTCGAGGGCAAATGAGCTAAACTGAAAACACAAAAACAAAAACAAAAATAAAAAACGTTAAGGAGTTCATTATGACAATTGGTGAAAAAATTAAAAAAGCGAGAATTGAAAACGGACTAACTCAAGAGCAACTTGCGGGGAAGATGATGGTATCTCGTCAAGCAATAACAAAATGGGAATCAGAAAAGGGGATTCCAGATATATCAAACCTTAAATTATTAGCTCAACTTTTAAATGTGAGCGTTGATTATCTTTTAGATGATGGAAAAGAAATTGATATAAACGTAATCAGAGAAACTATTGATATGTCAAAATATGGAAAGGCAATAATCAAGAAGAAACTGACTGATAAAATAGTAAGAGAAAAGTATCCATCGGCTGAAATAAGACAATTATTTCCCCAAAAAAAGAGTGATAAGGTTGATATAGCTTTTGATCTTTTTGTGGATTTCTTCACTCCTTTCTGCGGTTTTAGCGATTTGCAAAACAGTATAAAATTGCTTTTGAAAGGTATGGAATATTATATAGTAAACGATAACAATATGCAATTTTTCGTTTCTGTTAACTATAAAGAAGGATATATAGAAAGCCGTAGAATGCCAGAGGCTTATAATACTAAAAAAGGAACAAAATTTACTATTGGAGATATAGTCTTTACCGATTGGGGAGTTTTGCACGAAGCAGAAAAGTGAATAAAAATGCTCTAATGTATAAGTAAAAAGTAGCAATAAAACGTTCTAATGCATAGGTAAAAAGTAATAATAAAAATGTTTTAATATAAAACGAGAAAGCAGATGGGGAATACCGTCTGCTTTTTTGTTATGAAATAAACGTTGCAAAAGAAATACGCTGATGAGGTAAAAAGACCTTGAATTTGAGATTGACGATTAAACAAAAACGATTTTAATAGACTGAATCTATATTATAGTTTAAGATAATAGCATATCAGGAGAGAAACAATCTTATTGGAAATTTTTTTGTAAGTAAAATATATAAAGAAATTTGTAAAATATACTTGACATTTAGAAAAAAATATGTTACTATATGTCGCGTAAGGAGGGACGTGCTTGAAAAATATGAAATTAAAATTGGCTCGTGTTATGTTGGATTTATCCCAAGAGGAATTGGCTAAAAGAGTTGGCGTAACGAGGCAAACCATCAATATGATTGAAAAGGGAAACTATAATCCCAGTATTAATTTGTGCATTTCAATATGTAGAGCTTTAAACAAAACATTGGATGAGATTTTTTGGGAGGAAGAATATGAAAAAAAATAAAACGAGCTTATTGAAAGACTGCTTTTCTGCTGAGGCTTTTTCGGAAAAATCAAATAAAGACGAGATGATAATTTTCGAGAGAAATAAAATATCATATGTTGGAATGACTTCCCTCATGGGTATACTTTTGGTTTTTGGGATTCTTGCGGAGAGATTTTCGCTGAAAGAAATATCGCAATACATTTCAGCGGTTATCGGGATTGTTAACTATGGTATGTTGATTGCGTTTTGTTTCAAAGGGATCGTGAAGCATTCCGCTGCAACAACGGCGTTTATTTGGAGCATCATCACCTTGCCAATGTCTATTGTGAACTTGTTTCTTGATATGTTTATCAGGGGAAAATTGTATTCGATTGTCAGTCCTGTTTCGATAATTGTTATTGCCGTTTTGCTTTACGTTGTATCTGATTTTATTTATAAAAGAGCATCAAGAGAAGACTGATATAAAAGATAGCTTTTTAAACATAAATGGCGAGTTTTAAATTTGAAGAAAATTTATAGTGCAAACCGAAAAAGAGATATTGTTTATCTTCAAAAATATAATTTTATGTATATTCTTTGATTTTTTGATTGGTGGTATAAATTATTATATAAATACGAATTTTCTTGAAATTCTAATAAAATATCAGTCGCTATTTATGGGGAGTCGCTATTTTTCCGCTTTTTCGCTGTTTGCGGTATAGACAGATGTATGTTTATCCGATACAATAGGTGCGTAAAAATAAAAAAGGAGTTCTTCAAAATGGACACAAAAAAGATAGGTATGTTTTTAAAGCAATTAAGAACAGAACACGGAATGACACAAGAA
Source organism: Eubacteriales bacterium (assembly GCA_045578045.1). Taxonomy (GTDB): domain Bacteria; phylum Bacillota; class Clostridia; order Oscillospirales; family CAG-382; genus SIG653. The sequence continues at coordinate 18,807 of JAZNJM010000051.1, forward strand.
CAGTTAGGCGAAAGGATTGGTGTTAGCAATAAAACAATTTCTCGCTGGGAAACGGGAAATTATATGCCGCCTGTCGATTCTCTTAAAATTCTTAGCGAAATTTATCACATAAGTATAAATGAGATACTGTGTGGTGAAAGAGCTTCGTCAGAAGAATTTGCTAAAATAGCGGAGCGAAATATCACAGCAACGTTATCTCAGTTAGAAAAAGATTTTAAATCTTTTGAAAATAAAATGATAATTGTTTTAGCGCTTACAACTCTGATAACAATAATCCTTATTTATCTGTTGCCATTAGAAACAAAAAAAGATGTTATTATATTTGCATTAGTAATTGCACTTTCGCTTATTGCTAATACTCTTAATTTGGTTGCCTTTGGAACAAGAAAAGAAATGATTGATAAAAACAAACATCAGTGAATGATTTAGTTTATAAGAATATGTTTGCCCCATAAGAAAATGTGCTGTTGTAAATGCGGAAAATTTCGCATTTACAACAGCACATTTATTTTATATTTTAACTACCTTTAATACAACAGCCGGAAAATAACGCTTTTATATTTTATCCATAAACCCAAAAGCCAAAATTTATCTGAGCTTTTATTGTGCTTTGAGTCCATTCTTTGACGGAATCCTCGTAGCTTATGGAATTTGCAATAAGGAGCTTTCCGTCTTCCGTTATTCCCCGTATAGTTAAAAAATGATTATTCGTTGCAAATATTCCTTTTTTTACCCTTGTTATAATATATTTTCCTTCTTTTAAAGCGTTCATAGCAGCTGTCCAAGAGTTTTGGGGAATTGTTGTAACTTCAACTCCGTATGCTTTCGCCATAGCAGTCATTAAGGCGTGAGCTGTTCCAACTTTTTCTGCCCAATAGCCGTTATCAACGCTCCATTTTGCTGCTTCATCGGGATATATCACCTTTCCCGTTATGGTTGAAATCACCATCGCCATATTAACAGGTCCGCAACCGTGAGAGCCAACTTTATCCGTTCCATAGGGTAAATTGTTCCATTCAGGAGAATCTTGCTGAAAAAAAACAAATGGTTCTTTTCCGCCTTCAAGAGTTGAAACATCGTCTGGATAAACGTTAGGTTTTTTTGATATGTCCTCCGAAGGCTCTTCCGAGGGGACTTCGGACGGTTCTTCTGAGCTTTCAGAGGACAATTCTTTAGATATCGGTTCATAGCTTTCTTTTGAGCTTGTTTGAGAATGTTCTGTTGACGTTTCAGAAGAATCCGCTGTTGAATATTCTTCTGTTGTCATATCAGATTCATCAGAAAAAACAGATTCTTCACTGTGTTCGGGGAAATCATCCGAACTTTCAGAAGGTTTCTCAAGACTTTCATCCTGAGTTGACTCACTTTCATCGTTTTCAGAATAATTTTCCGAATAATCATCATTTTTCGACAATATATCAATGGAAAAACTGCTCTCCGCTTCATCTGAAACATCAACAAAAGAAAGGTCTTTGAAAACATCTATTTCATCTGATAAACCTTTAGAAAAATCAGAAATAACCTCTGATTCTTTTTCTTTTGATGATTCTATACCAAAAGCAAGAATAATAACAGCCAAAAGAATAAAGCAAGACGTTGCAAACCATCTTAATGCATTATTATTTTTCATTTTATATTCAATCAATTATTCTTATCGTTTATTTCCGCTTTATGCTTCAAGTTTTTTACAGACAAAAGTTTTGCAACAACGTATAAGGCAAGAACTGCATCAACAAGACAAAAAACGAAAACTGAATCAATATAATATGGTTCAAACAACGATATATATATTTCGGGTAACGCATAAACCATAAGAGAAAGGGCGGAAAACAATCCAAAAAACCTATACCAAATCCCTACGCTTTCGTAAATATGGAACCGTGCATTATTAACAAAGAAAAGAAGCAACGCTGTTAAACTCACAAGATGATATTCATTTGAGGATAAATATTGGCTATCGTGAAGATTTAAAAACTCGGAAATAAGTCGAGTGATTCCAAATCCAACAACAATAGTTGTAAACCAAGGTCTCAATTTATTAGAAATAAAACCAACTGAATCCATTGCAAAATATGCTCCTGTGAAAAGCATAAGGATAATAACGATATAATTCAGTTTACTCGTTGGAACGTCAATAATGGTCTGTCTGTAAACAAAAAATCCAGCACACCCAACCATACAAAATCCCGCAAGGGAAGATATAAATATAAACGGATTAGATCGTTTGCTCGTTCCAAACTCAACGTTGTGAGAAAAAATACTGATAATCAAAGCAACAACACAACCCAAAATATAGAGAACGAAAAAAGAAAACGTATATACAGTATTTTCCAGCTTGTATGAGCTTCCTTCGCCCGAAAATCTTGGGAATTCTACACTTTTTTGGATGGTAAAAATCCTGAATGCAGTGAGAAAAATAACAAAGGCAATAAAAGCAATAACCGCAACTCTATATGTTTTACCCGACATACTTGGAACTTTTTTCTTTATTTTTTCCCAAAAGGTTTTTGATTGCTCTACGTTGTATTCTATTTCTGTATCATCATTTTTAAGATAGTCTTTTGTTTCGTTTTCAGATTGAATCTCAAATTCCGTTTTTTCTGTTGAAATAGCAGAAAGGTTTTCTTTTGTTGTATCAGAAAGGATATTATTATTATCTTTAGAAAAATCAGAATGATTATTCATTATAAAAATCACCTCATAAATACGTATTTATACCCAATTTAATATAATACATATATAATATACCTTTTGATATAGTTTGTAAAGAGGTTTTCTCTTTTTTTTACATTTAAAAATCAAATATTTAAAAAACAACACATTTTCAACGAATAAACAATGTACGGAATTATTTTGTCATCATCTGAATATAATATTGTAAGAAGAAAATGGAAAAACTTCGTCAAAGATAGTATAAAAACAGAAAGAGGATTTTAAATGAAGAAATACGCTTTTTTATTATTTTTCACACTTTTGTGGGCAACCATAAGTCCATTTGTTGCATTCAGATTCATATGCGGAAGTTTTATTCCTGAAAAAGAAGTTGTTTCTGAATCATCATCCGAACAAGAAATTTACGAGGAATCATCTGAAAACCAATACATAAACGCAGAATCAGAAGAAGAATCAACCGAGATATCCGTTTTTTCATCCGAAACAGAGTCTGTTCCATCAATTGTTGAGCTATTAACTTCTGATATGCTCTCTAAAATCAATTATGAAAGATATTCAGAAGAATGTCAGAAAGCAATTGCAGTTGCACTGAGAACACAAGTTGTATTTAAAGAGGCGAGGGGAGAGCTTGACGAAAAATCACTATCACTAAGCATAGAATCAGAACTTCCTAAATGTGTTCTCGAAACGGAAGGAATGATTTTAACCTATAACAACGAACCAATAAACGCTATTATTCATAAATCTTCATACAAAACAACGATAACTTCATCAAATGGGGAAAAATATCTTCTTTCTGTTGAAACTTCAGAAAAGGAAGATGAGAACAAAACAGTATTGACTTTTTCAAAAGAAAAATTCAAAAGTATAATAAAAGAACTCTGCCCCGATATTGTTTTTGAAGAGGAAGAAAAAATAATAAAAAAACTTGTTTTCAATGAAGAAAATAGGTGTTCTTCAATAAATTCGGGAAATTGTGCGTTTTCAGCTGAAGCATTTGCTGAAAAACTATCCCTCCCTTCAACCGCTTTTTCCATTGACGAAAACAGTGAACAATTAACCATAACCGTATATGGCGAAGGAAGCGGAATAGGATTAAGTTTAGAAGGTGCAGAAGCCCTCTCGAATATGGGAAAAGCCTTTGATGATATTCTTAAACATTACTATACGGGAGTGGAATTGGAAAATATAGAATAATAATATTTATTTTTGTTTAATTAGTTTTATGTTTTTTATTTGGTAATTATACTTATAATACAATTATAAAACATTGCAACTTTAAAAAATTGTTTTAATTAGTTTTTTTAAATCGAATCTTTATCTTTTAGCAATTCATCGAATGTTACAGCAAACACTTTTGCGAAAGCGACAATTTCTATATCAGTAACGAAACGTTTTCCACATTCTATTCGTTGTATCGCATTTTTATCTATATCAATTCCTATAAGTTGCATTTTATCTGCTAATTTTTTTTGTGATATTTTTTCTTCTATTCTAAAACGAGATATGTTTTTTCCGCATATATTGTTTAGTCCGTCTGTTGATTTGTTGATAAACATTTAATTCTCCTCCATTTTGACATTTAGTGCTTGTCATTTTTGAAATTATATGATATAATACACAAAAATATGACATTCACAGAATGTCAATCGGAGGCATTTAATATGAAAAAAATTTTGGCGTTTGTTTTTATTTTATCTTTATGTTTTGCCTGTGTTTCTTGCGTTAACGATGGAAATTCGAATGAAAAGAATAAAGATTCTTCAACTGAAATTTCCACCGATGGAGCATTTTCTTTGAATGAGGCGGGTGTTATCAAAGATTTGAAATTTACAGCCACCGAATTAAAAGAAAATAAAGGAAATGATTATTTTGAGCCATCGGATAATAATGTTTTTGTTGGAATAAAATTTGAAATAGAAAATATTTCAAATAAGGAGCAATCTGTTAGTAGTTTATTGCTTTTTGATGCGTATGTTGATGAGGTTAAGAGCGAATATTCGTTTAACGCTTCAAGCGTGTTCAGTGAAGGAACACTTGATGGAAGTATTGCTTCAGGAAAAAAATTAGTAGGGTGGTATTCGCTTGAGGTTCCCGAAAATTGGGTTAATATTGAATTAAACATTAAAGAAGATTTGTTTTCAAATAAGCGTATTAGATTTGTGTTTTCAAAAGATACAAGTGATATTGCAAATTCTAGTATTTCAGAAGATATATCGATAGAGGAAACATATTCTTTAAATGAATTCGTTGTAATAAAAAATTTGAAATTTACAGCTATTGAATTAAAAGAAAATAAAGGAAATGATTATTTTGAACCATCAGATAACAATGTTTTTGTTGGTATAAAATTTGAAATAGAAAATATATCAGATAAGGAGCAAGCTGTCAGTAGCTTGTTGTTTGACGCATATGTGGATGGAGTTAAAAGCGAATATTCATTTAGTGCTTCGTGTGTATTTGACGAGGGAACACTTAGCGGAAATATTGCTCCGGGGAAAAAATTAGTAGGGTGGTATTCGCTTGAAGTTCCCGAAAATTGGGGAGACGTTGAATTAATTGTAAGAGGAAACACAATTTCAAATGATACTGCGACTTTTGTTTTTGAAAAATAAGATGGTATTACACCTGTTTTATATTTTATTTATCATTGATATAATAATGTTATAACTCAAAAAATGGACTATTGTAAGGAAAAAATAACCTTACAATAGTCCATTTAGTGTGAAAAGTCGAATAAAATTAAATCATAAAATCAAGTTGTGTTTAAAAAATGATGTTATTCATAGTAAAAAAATATTTATTATATAAAGCAGGATATACTTCATAGACTAAGAAAATAAATCTATTTTTTAAAAAATAAATATTACTGACGTATTGGTTTAGCTTTATTCTTGTTTACGAGATAAAAAACGAAATAGAAAAGAGATATGTATATAAGAAACAGCAACACGACAAAAAGGGGATAAAGAATCTGGTTTCCGTTTACCAAATTATATAAAATATCATATGGAGTTCCGTCTCCGCGAACAAGGAACATATAATTATAATCTATTATTTTGTTCGCTGCGAATGCTGCAATACAGAAGTCTATCAGAATTGAAAATGTTATGGGGACGTTTCTTTTTTTCATATCTGCCATACCTGAAATTGCTATATACAAAGAGGTGAAACCCGAAATTGAATGAGTTATACCCGATATAACGTTATCAAAGGATAAAACGGGGTATGAACCGTAATTATTCCCCGCAAAATACGTTCCCATAACCGCTCCAAGGATTCCAAAAATAAGAACGAAATCCATAGCGGCGTTTTTTAAGCGTCCTTTTGAAAAGGCTGCTATTGGAATTGTTATGAGTTGTATACTGCATAAAAACAAAGGGAGCTCATATATCCAAGCGAGAGGATCTTTTCCTCTGAAGCAAAAAATCAGAATCTTAAAAAGCTCAAAGGAATCTATCATTATTGCGGAGATAATCAAAACCTTGTTTTTTTCGTCTGTTGTTTTATTTTTGTTTCTAAATCCTAAAAAAACAGCAGATATTATCATAATAAGCATTAATGAAGAAACAAAGGAAAGATGCTCAATGGAAAAATATCCTTCGGGTTCTCTTGTATATTCTCCAAATCCAAAAAACTCTTTTAAATGGTTCATATGAAATTGACCGCCTTTTTAATTTTAAAAGATTTATATATTAAATCATCTATCGAATTATCTATCGAAAAACTTTTCAATTTCTCTTTTTGGAATTTCTTTAACGATAGGTCTTCCATGTGGGCAAAGGCAAAGGCTTTTATCAGCAAGAAGTTTTTGGGTGAGTACAGCTAATTCTTCGTTTTTGGATGGGGGACCTAATTTTATTGCGGCTTTACAAGCTAAGGTATACAAAGCTCTGTCGCAACGTTTATCAAAAGTTAATCTGTCTCCGTTTGCAAGGGCAGAAGCAAAGCTATCCAAAAGCTGTTCTACATCGCTGACACCTGTCAGAGTTGAAGGAATTGCTCTGACGGCGATTGAATCGTTCCCAAAGCTATCTATTTCAAATCCATATGAAAGTAAAATGTCTTTATTCTCCAGAAGCATATCCGTTTCTTCGTTTCCCAAACGAATGATATGAGGTGAGAGAAGATATTGAGATTCGGCTGAGCTTCTTTTGCTTACTAAGTCCTCGTATAATATCCTTTCGTGGGCGGCGTGTTTATCAATGATAAGAAGGCTTTTTTCAATTTCTGCTATAATATATCCTCCAAATGCCTCGCCAATAACTTTGTATTCGGGAATTTCGTGAGAAATATTATGTTCAAGCTGAACTGCATTTTGAACAGAACTATTTGATTGAATTGCGTTTTTCTGTGAATTGCCTTCTGTTGGTTTAACCGTTTCTTCAAAAGAAAGCTGCGGCTTTTCTATTTTTTCAAAAGGAAGCTGTGGCTTTTCTGTTTCTTCTTTCTTGTAGACTATTGAAAGTTTTGTTCCTTTTGCAAATTCTTCTGCTTTTCTTTGAACTTCTTCGTTTACAGGCAAAGAAACATCGTTGTCTGATTTTTTCTCTGCTTTTTTTACTCTTTCTTCAAAGGATTCTTTATTTGGAACGTTTGGATCTCTAAGAAAAATATAGCTTTTTTGAGGTTTTCTGTCGCTATATTCGGGATATGCCAAGGGCGTGGGTTTGGATGGCGGAATAATTTTTTCTTTTACAGGTTCATTATTTGAAATTTGAGAATTTGTAGTTGTTTCTTTCGCGTAGGCGTTTTGAGAGTTTATAAATTCAACCTCGTTTTCTTCACATCTTAATGCGGAAATAACGGCTGAATATACCGCTTCAAAAATTTTTCTGTCGTCTGCAAATTTAATTTCTGTTTTTGCAGGGTGAACGTTGACGTCTATTGATTTTGGTGGAACGTTTAATTTTAATACAGCGGCAGGAAAACGTTTTTGAGGCATATACGATCTGAACGCTTGTTCTAAAGCAGCCATAATTTGCGTTGACTGAACAGGTCTTCCGTTGACAAAGAAATATTGTCCGCTTCTGCTTCCTCTTGATTCCCCTGGTTTTGAAATATATCCGCCAACTGTTATATCACTATGAACTCCCGCAACAGCAGTCATAGAAGTTGCAAATTCTTTTCCAAGAGAAGCGTATATTGCAGAATAAAGGTCTCCATCACCTGAGGTTATAAATTTTGTGTTTCCTTCTGAAATGAGCTTGAATGAAATTTCGGGGTGGGAGAGGGCGGCTTTTATTATAACGCTTGTGATAGCGGAAGCCTCTGAGGAATCTTTTCGCATAAATTTTCTTCTTGCGGGAACGTTGTAAAACAAATCTCTGACGGTTATAACGGTTCCGTCCGGAGAACCTTCTTCCGTTATTTCAACGCCATTTTCGTCAGACGTGAGCTTATATCCCATTGACTCATTTTTTTGTTTTGAAAGAATTTCAAGGCGTGAAACGGAAGAAATTGCCGCTAATGCTTCACCGCGAAACCCTAAAGTTAAAATTCCGTCAAGGTCTTCCGCTGTTTTAATTTTGCTTGTTGCGTGGGGAAGAATTGCTTTTGGAAGGTCTTCTCCTGAGATTCCTTTTCCGTTATCGGTTATTCTTATGTAAGAGTTCCCTCCGCCTCGTATTTCGCAAGTTATATGAGAAGCTTTCGCATCTATTGAGTTTTCTATCATCTCTTTAACAGCAGAGGCGGGTTTTTCAACAACCTCTCCTGCGGCAATCATATTTGCAGTTTGAGTATCTAAAATATTAATAATTCCCATTTTATATTCCTTAATTCTAAGACTCGGCTATTTTTTTAAGCTCATAAACAAGGCTTATAGCTTCAATCGGGGTTAACGTATTTATATCTGTTTTTTTCAGCTTTGAGACTATTTCATCATTTGAAACGTTGTCAAAGGTATAGTTTTGTTCTTCTGAAGTCGTAAACGTTGGCTCCGGACGGTGGCTTTCTGCATTTTTTAAATGCTTCTTTGCAGAAGATATAACCTCTTTGGGAAGTCCTGCAAGGCTTCCAACCTCAATACCGTAACTACTTGCTGTCGGTCCTTTAACAATTTTGCGAAGAAATTGAATAGAATCATCCTTCTTTTTTGCGGCAACGTTGAGATTGATAATACCCTCTTGTGTGTTTTCCATATCGGTTAATTCGTGATAATGAGTTGCGAAAAGTGTTTTTGCTTTTATGTTTTTAACCGTGTATTCTGCAACGGCTCTTGCTATACTCATTCCATCGTAGGTAGAAGTTCCTCTTCCGATTTCATCATAAATAATAAAACTTCTTTCCGTTGCGTTTTTGAGAATATATGAAACCTCGTTCATCTCAACCATAAAGGTGGAGTTTCCGGAAGCAAGGTCGTCTGATGCTCCAACTCTTGCAAAAATCTTGTCTGCAACGCCTATTCTTGCCTTTGTTGCGGGAACGAAAGAACCAATCTGCGCCATAATAATAATCAAGGCATTCTGTCGCATATACGTTGATTTACCAGCCATATTAGGTCCTGTTATAATTGCAAGGCGGGAATTACTATCTAATTTACAATCGTTTGGAACAAAATACGTATCTTTTCTTGCGGCTTCAACAACGGGGTGTCTTCCGTTTTCAATATGTAAAACGCCCGAATAGTCAACCTCTGGTTCTACGTAATTATTCTCATTTGCACATTTTGCAAAAGAACAAAGAACGTCAAGAAGTGCTATACTGTCGCAAGTTTTCTGTATTCTTCCACTTGCTTCAAGAATAATATCACGTATTTTTGAGAAAAGGTCATATTCCAACGCCGCGTCTCTGTCTTTTGCAGAAAGAACTCGTCCTTCCATATCTTTAAGTTGTTCAGTTATGAATCTTTCTCCGTTTGTCAATGTCTGACGGCGAATGTATTCTTCGGGAACCATATTAAGAAATGAGTTTGAAACCTCAATATAATACCCAAAAACCTTATTATATCCAACCTTGAGAGTGCGAATACCCGTTCTCTCTTTTTCTTTTGCCTCAATTTTGGAAATCCATCCTTTTCCATCACGGATAATTTCCCTCAGCTCGTCAACGTCTGTATTCGCTCCATCGCGGATAATTTCCCCTTCTCGTAAAGAGAAAGGAGGTTTTTCAGCGATGTTTGTATCAATAAGCATACAAATGTCTTCAAGTGTATCAAGATTATCGTGAATTTCCGTGAGAATTGAAGAATTGAAAATTTCAAGATTTTTTTTCGTTTCAGGAAGAACTCTGAGTGCTCCTTCGAGAGCTCTCAGATCTCTTGCGTTTGCACTTCCGAAAACAAGTCTTGTTATAAGTCTTTCAATATCAACGATGTCTTTTAAGGTTGAGGACAGTTCGCGTCTCGCAACGTCAGACGATACAAGCTCTTTAACTCCCGAAAGACGTTTCTGAATAACAGAGCAATTCATAGAGGGCTTATCAAGAAATTTTTTTAAAAGTCTTGCTCCCATTGCCGTTGAAGTTTTATCTATCGCCCAAAGTAGAGAGCCTCTTTTATCTCCCGTTCTCATAGCCTCAGATATTTCAAGGCTTCTTCTTGTGTTTGCGTCCATTTGTAAAAAGGCTTCTTTGTCGTAAAAATCAAGTTTTTTCATATACGCCATATCTTGCTTTTGTGTTCTTATGAGATATGACATCAATCCTGTTACCGCTTTAACTGATATAAAGGGTTGTTTAGAAATTTCCGGAAAGCGGCGGTACATTGCCGCGGTAACCTTATCGTTTTCAAAATCTGATTTTGAAACAGAGATAAGTGCTTTGAATTTTGACGAAAAATATTCGGCTGTCGTTTCTTTAAGGCTTTCGGAAACAATAAGCTCCGTTGGTGAAAAAGCAGCTCCTTCCGAGGTGAGAAAATCGTCAATATTTGCTCCTGAGTAGTCTGTTGCAGAAATTTCTCCCGTTGATATATCAGCAAATGCAATTCCTGCTTTTCCGTTTTCAAGATATATAGAACAAAGATAATTGTTTTTTGTGTCGTTAAGGAAGCTGCCTTCCGTAACTGTTCCGGGGGTTATAACGCGAACAACGTCTCTTTTAACAATTCCTTTGGTCGCTTTTGGATCTTCAAGCTGTTCACATATTGCAACCTTGTATCCTTTTGAGATGAGGCGTGTTATGTAGCTTTCTGCACTGTGGTATGGTACTCCACACATGGGTGCACGTTCGTTTTCCCCGCAATTTCTTCCTGTGAGAGCGAGTTCAAGCTCTCTTGAAGCTATTTCTGCATCATCAAAGAACATTTCATAAAAGTCGCCTAAACGAAACATCAGTATACAGTCTTTATATCCTTCTTTTATTTCATTGTATTGAGTAATCATTGGAGAAACTGCCATAATTCCCTCCGAAACGTATAGTAATAAAGTGTGTAGTTATAATAATATAGTAATAATAACCTAAGTATAATTATACCCCAATGCTATTATTTTGTCAATAAAAATATTTTTTTGGTTTTTTGTGTGTTTTTATATTCGATATTTTATTATTGACAGACAGAGGGGATTTATGGTATAATTCAAACGTTGATAAACAAAAAGTAAAGGAGAGAACAAAAATGTCAGGATTTATTTGTTCAGATGAAAAAAAGAAAAAAGTATGTTTTTTTAAACGTTCGTCAGGAGTTCTTATGAACGTTTCTTCCTTGCCGGGTGAATATGGTATTGGAACTATTGGAAAAGAAGCAAGAAAATTTGCTGATTTTTTAGCTGAAGGCGGTTTTACCTATTGGCAGATTTTGCCTATAAATCCCGTTGGAGATGCAAACTCTCCATATTCAAGCGATGGAGCTTTTGCGGGAAACTATTTATATATTGATCCCGAAATGCTTTGCGAGGTTGGCTTGATTTCAAAGGCAACTCTTGAAAATTGCAAATACAGCGGTTCACCTTATACCGTTGATTATGAATTTGTTTATAAATCAAGAATGTTTGCTTTAGAAGAGGCTTTCGGAAACGCTTCTGAATCGCTTCTTGAAAAAGTTGAAGAATTTGCAAATGAAAACCCACACATAAGAGAATATGCAGAGTTTTTTGCAGTTGCAAAAGCAAACGGATATACTCCTATTGGAACTTGGGATAAAACAAAAGCGGATGAGAGGGACGTTAAACTTTGCCTTTTCATTCAATATATGTTTGATATTCAATGGATGGCTTTTAAGGAATACGTTAATTCAAAAGGCGTTTATATCATTGGTGATATGCCTTTCTACGTTAGCCTTCGTTCCGCAGACGTTTACCACAATAAAGAGCTTTTTCAAGTTGACGATCAATACGTTCCGTCTGCTGTTGCGGGAGTTCCTCCCGATTTCTTCTCTCTTGAAGGTCAGCTTTGGGGAAATCCTATCTACAACTGGAAAGAAATGGAAAAACAGGGTTTTGATTGGTGGATAAGACGCATTAAAAACAGCCTTAAATATCACGATATAGTCAGAATTGACCATTTCAGAGCCTTTGCTTCATATTGGAGTATTCCTGCTGATTCTGATACGGCGAAAAACGGAAAATGGGTTAAAGGTCCAAGAATGAAGCTCTTTAAGGCGATTAAAGCAGCTTTGGGTGAGCTTCCGATTATTGCGGAAGACCTTGGAGAATTTGGTGAAGACGTTGAAAAGCTCCTTGCTGATACTGGGTTCCCAGGAATGAAAATAGCTCAATTTGGCGTTTGGGCAAGTGATGACAGCGAACATTGTCCTCATAATTATTCCGAAAACTGCGTTGCATATACGGGAACTCACGATAATGACACTCTTTTGGGAAGTATTTTCGCTATGGACGATGAAGGAAGAGAACGCACTTTGCGTTATTGTTCTGCCGAGGGTGTTAATTGGTCCGAGGGCGGATATTACGCTCCTGCTTGCAGAAAGATTATTGAAACTCTTTGGCGTTCCAGCGCACGAGTTACTATTCTTCCTTTTCAAGACCTTTGCGGATTTGGTTCTGATACGAGAATGAACATTCCTGGAACTTCCGAGGGCAACTGGGTATACAGAACAACGGAAGAAACTATAAGAAACGTTGATATCGGATATTATAAGAAAATAAACGAAACTTTCAGAAGATAATAATTGTCCTTTTGGACGAATGACTTAAAAATATATTTTTGAGAGGTAACTACATGATTAAAGCGGTTAAAGCGGGAATTGACAATATTTCAGCTCTTTCTATTCTTAAAGAAGGAAGGCTTGGCGTTCTCACAGCTCCAACGGGCGTTAACGGAGATTTAAAGCCAACTTATGAGGTTCTTGCAGAAAAATACAACGTAACTTCTCTTTTCGCCCCCGAACACGGAATAAGAGGAGATATTCAGGCTGGTGAACACGTTTCAACGTATATTGATTCTGAAACGGGACTTACCGTTTACAGCCTTTATGGTGAACATAAATATATGACGGAAGAGATGCTTGATACCTTTGATATTCTTGTTTTCGATATTCAAGACGTTGGAGCAAGATATTATACCTACATCTATTCTCTTACACGCTCTATGAAGCTATGCGCTGAAAAGGGAAAAAAGGTTGTTGTCCTTGACAGACCAAACCCCGTTGGCGGCATAATTATGGAAGGAATAACTCTCAATGAAAATTTCTCAAGCGGTGTTGGTGAATATGCCATACCTGCAAGATATGCTTTAACGGTTGGAGAATTTGCAACGTATATAAACAAAGAAAAAAATATGAATTGCGATTTAACCGTTGTTTCTTGCGAGGGCTGGAAAAGAGATATGTATTTCGAACAAACGGGAATGCCTCTTATTCTTCCTTCTCCAAACCTTCCAACTGTTAACGCATTTATAAACTATTTTGCAACTTGCTATTTTGAGGGAACGAATATTTCAGAGGGAAGAGGAACAACAATTCCTTTTGAGATAGTTGGCGCACCTTTTATAGACGGTAAAAAACTTGCGGACACTCTCAACGCTAAAAAACTTCCTGGTGTTGTTTTCAGAAGCGCATACTTCACCCCAACTTTCAGCAAACATAAGGGAGAGAGATGTGGCGGTGTTCAGCTTCATATTCTTGACAGAGATATATACAGACCTTTTGATGCAGGAATGTATCTCCTTGATGAAATAAGAAAATATGAGGGATTTGAATTTATTGGCGGCGGAAACTTTGAAGCTAAACTTTTTGGAGATGATTCTATTCTTAAAGATGATTTTTCTGTTGACGCTTGTTTTGAAAGAGCTGCAAAGGACTGTGGTGAGTTTAAGTCCAAGGTGGAAAGCGTGTTGATGTATGAATAAAACCATCAAAACAAAGCTATCTGCAAGATTTTGGCTTGCATTGGTTATTTTTGGATTTATGGGACAAGTGGCGTGGACTGTTGAAAATATGTATTTCAACGTGTTTATTTACAAGATGTTTAACGCTTCTCCGTCTGATATATCTTTAATGGTTGGTGCGAGTGCGGTTTCTGCAACTCTCACAACTGTTTTTATGGGGGCTTTGTCAGACAGAATAGGAAAACGAAAGCTGCTTATTTGCAGCGGATATATCATTTGGGGAATTTCAATTTTTTCGTTTTGTTTTCTTCGCCTTGAGCTTATTGAAAAATTCGTCGGTTCTACAGTTCAAGCGGTAACTCTTGGAATATCCCTCGTTATTATCCTTGACTGTGTAATGACGTTTTTTGGGTCAACAGCAAATGACGCGGCTTTCAATGCTTGGGTTACAGATATGACAGACTCAACAAACAGAGGTGCGGCAGAAGGAATCAACTCTATGATGCCAATGATTTCCGTTCTTGCAGTATTTGGCGGATTTATGGCTTTTGACCTTGACAAGTCTGAAAGCTGGGTTAAAATCTTTGCAATTATAGGAATTTGCGTTATCGCCGCTGGAATACTTGGACTTTTTATCATTGAAAAGGATAAAAACGTTCCTTCTCAAAGCGGATATTTAAAAAATGTTATATACGGCTTTTTACCCTCAACGATTAGCAAAAACATATCCTTATATATCCATTTAGTTATATTTATTGTTTTCAATATTTCGATTCAGATATTTATGCCTTATCTCATAATTTATTATGAAGAGACGTTGAAAATGAAGAATTATGCCTTTATAATGGCTCCCGCGGTTATTCTTGCGGCAGTTGCAACATTTTTCTGGGGAAAGGTTTACGACAAAAAGGGATTTGACTTTTCTGTGAGATTCTCCGCGTTATCCCTTGTTGTTGGATATACAATTTTTATCGTAGCAAAAACTATGGTTCCTGTATTTATAGGTTCACTTTTTATGATGTGTGGTTTTCTTTGCACGGGTGCGATGTTTGGTGCGAAAATCCGCGACCTCACTCCAACGGGAAAAGCTGGAATGTTTCAAGGTGTTAGAATCTTTTCTCAGGTTCTCGTCCCCGGAATTGTTGGCCCGTTTATTGGTCAGCGTGTTCTGAAGAATGCTGAAATAATAGTGAAAAATGATGGAACTGAATCATTTCTTCCAAACGAAAAAATATTCGTTGCAGCATTGATTGTTGCTTTAATTATGTTGGTTTTTCTTCTTTCGTTAAACAGTTTTTCAAAAAATGATTCGAAGAAATAATTTCTGATTGGTATACTCAAAGAGAAAAGAGAAAAAATTATGAAATGTAATATTATTTTATGTGTTTTTCTTGTTCTCGGAATCGTTTTGGGAGTTGCTTTTTCTTTCGTTAATAACGATGTAGAATTAATATACAGAGATTATAACGGAACTGAGACTATTTACAAATTAAATGGAAAAGAAGCTGAAAAAGTAAAGGATATTTTTTCAGAAGCCACAAAAGGCACAAACGATGGCTATGGTGTAAGATGCTTTGCGAGTGAAAGAGCTTCGGTTTCTATCGGCTCAAAAAAGTATATACTTTCTGAAGATAGCTGCAACGTTATTAAAAAAAGCAAAAGTGATTATTGTTATAAAGTTCCAAAAGAGGATTTTGAATATTTAGTATCACTTTTTCACAGGAATATTGAAAGCTGTTCCCTTTGGGAATGGAGTAAAAAATAAGTTTTATCTAAAATATCTCGATTCAAATATTTATGCCTTATCTCATAATTTATTATGAAGATACGATAAAAACGGAGAATTTTGCCTTACGAAAACAATCATTGTTACATTGATTGTTGATTTAATTATGGCGGTTGTTTACTGAATTACCAAGAAAATATTTTTCTGAAATGCTATTATAACAATTAAAAAAGTTATGATATATTTGTTATAGAAACTTCAAATTAACTTTTTGAAAGGTTGTTTGAAGTTTCTTTAACTTCTGTTTTTTGAAAACATTAAATAATTAAAAGTATCTTTTTTGTCAAGAAACAATTATTTGATAATTTATAAAGACGATTTTTAATTTTTAAATATACCAAAGCTACAAATTTACAGATTAGTTACAAAAAAATAACTAAAAATGTATTTTTTTTGTGTGTATAATGGCATTACGCGGGGCGAAGGAGGTAAACGATGAAAAAAAGCATAAAGACATATTTTTTGTTGAGTACCGTTTTGAGTGTATTAGGTTCTATTGCTATAGGTGTTGTTAGTACATTGGTGTTGCCGAATTGGGATTCCCTCGCTGAAATAGATCTTTTCTTTCCCAAAAACGCATCAGAAAAAATTAGCTCTTATTACGAAGTGCGTAGTGATTCTCTTAAAGTGTATCAAACTGAGGGTGATTCAGGGTGCAGATATACAATTAAATGTATGCCAAGAGGAGGATCTTATACCACAATTAAAACAGGACTTAGGTTTTATGAAAATAATGCATTGGATGGCGAGGAATATCAATTGAAATCGCATTGGTGGCGCGATATCAGATTTAAAGTTGAAAAAACTGACAATCTAAGCGTGCAATCGGGGATACACTTGTCTCTTGGAAAATCTAACGATTAAATTATAAAATATAGAGTATAAATTATTATACATATGCCCTGCGTATAGTTTTGAAAAAAGAGAGGTTGAAACAATGAATTACCGTTTTTTTGTTGAAAAGGTACGGATAAAAAATAAAGTGTTGTATGATGACGCTGAAATTATAATCCCTAAAAACGGAATAACTATAGTTTCGGGGCGTAATGGATGCGGAAAAACTACATTGCTTAATCAAATACTGTTTCAAAACCCTGAAAAAATAACGCTGATAGCACAGGAAAACGATTTGATTTTTTCGGAATTGTCTGTTAAAGATAATATAATGCTATTGTTTAAAGATGAAAAAAAATTATTGGAGCTGTTAAAACTGTTTGGCGTTGAATATATTCTTGAACGTTCTCCTATGCATTTAAGCGGAGGGGAAAAGAGAATAGTTTCCCTTCTCAGAATGGGCTTTTCTGATAGCGATATAATTCTTATTGACGAACCAACAAACGATTTGGATTATAACTCCGTTGAGATTATTAAAGAAATTATTTTGACTATTTCAAAAAGTAAGTCTTTATTAATCGTAACCCACGATGACCGCCTTTTGCCTCTTGGAAACGTGTTTTATAGCTTTGAAAACGGAAAAATTATATCTAAAAATATACTTAAAGATGAAGAAATATCATTGAAAAAAAACGAACTCGAACAAAATAAATTCAAACGAGACATAAATCTTCCTATAAAAAAAGATGTTTTTGGAAATTTTATTTTTGCGTTGTCTATTGTAGTTGTTCTTGCTTCCGCTTTAATTATGTTTTTTTTAAATAATAAGGATATTGAATATATAAAAGATGGACAGACGAATATAGCATCAAAATTTTATGCAAATTACAGTTCAATGATAGATAAAGGATATATCCCCATTGAAGCATACAAAGCCTATGAGGGAAAGGTTGACCTTGATTATTTGGAAACATATTCGAAATGTTTGCTTGATTCTCAAAGAAGCGGTGGAAGTCTTAATATGTTTCTTGACAAAGAGCTTGGGGAACATGTATATATTTGTGCTTTTATGGATATGAAAACAAATAGTCAAACGTATCTTTTGAAAGAATATCAAACTTTAAGAGAGTATCAAATGGGATATGTTCCAAATTTTTCTGATTATTTAACAACGTTTGACGGAATTGTTGAGATTGCGGAAACGACTGATTCGGATATTAAAGAGAAAATAGACGACGAGTTGTATTTTAAATTGGAAAAGGCGTGTGAAGAGACTTTTGAATTTCAGCCAACATTTTACATTGTTTTAGGCTTGAATAAATCGCAGCTTAAATCGATAGAAGGAAATTTTTTTATAAAAAACAATGAATCTGTTGATATCTGCAACGATATAAATATGCTTATGTCGGTTATTGATTCGGCGAAATTTTTAGCCTTTGGTCTTGCTTCTGAGCTTTTGTTTTATTTTCTTTATTTGTTTGTGAGCATAAAACAATATAAAAAACATATTACAGTGTTCAGAAATCTTGGAGTTTCTCAATCGTTAGTGAAAAAAATGATTTTCAATAGAAAATGCACACCAGTTGTAAAGCTCATTATTTCAGCTGTGGGGGGAATAATATGCGTTTGTTTTTCTATGTTTACAAATAAATATTATATCATTTCAACTATACTTGCCGTTATTTCTTTTGCTATTGGTATTTTTCATATTTTGTTATCAAAAAAAGTTTTGGATAAAAGTGTCTACAAGGTTTATTCTTTTGGGGGAATTTATGGAAATTAAAATAAACGTAAAAAACAGTTCTGTTGATTTTAGCAATCAGAAAATTAATTTAGATAAATTGGGTGTTTATCACGTTGTAGGTCCAAATGGAATTGGGAAAACAACAATTTTAAAGGATATAGTCTTTTCTAAAAAGTTTGCAGACGATAACAGAAACCATTTTTCTTATATTGAACAAGATCCTGAAAAATATGATATATCAATAGAAAAGTATATTGAAAGATATAATACTGAAATAGATTTCAAATTGATGGCAGAATTGATTGAAAAATTTGATTTATCTCATTTAAGAATGAAAGATTCGTTGAACGTTGTTAGCGGAGGGGAGCTTGTTAAACTAAATATTATATCAGGTCTAATTAAAAAAACTGATTTTATATTTTTAGATGAGCCGACAAACAATCTTGATGACAGCTCTGTTAAAATTTTAAAAGAAATAGTTTATGATATTTCTTTGAAAAAAATAGTCGTGGTTGTGTCTCATGATGTGAGATTCAAATTTGAAAACTCACATACTATAACAGTGAGGGAAAACGGTGTAGAGCTTGAATATTTCGACCAAATATCAGAGCTTGATGAAAAACGTTCTACTAGCGATTTGAAACGGATAAAATATCCTTATGGAAAAATAATTTTCAGGCATTTGCTAAGACCTTCAACTATTGTAAGTATATTATTGATGTTTTTTTATTTTTTACCGATTTTTTGTGCTAATTATATTGCTTTCCTATCTCTGTATATTTATGAAGAACCCGCCAAGCAAGACGATTCTTTGCTTGTATACTATGGAGACGGAGAATACGGAGAGATTAATCAAATATTCGCCGAATTTATGGATATGACTGTTGATGAGGAAAAATATAATTCCCTTATTAAGTATTCTGATATTTCAACCATTGCCAACAACCCTCTTGTTGAAGAAATTTATATTGCAAACTATATAAATTGGATATCGCTGTGGGATAATTTCCATGGGGATTCATTATCGCAACCTGTTACAGTTTCAATCCCTGGAAAAATATTGGATAACTACATGGAGCAAATATGTCCATATTTTTCTGGAATGTATCTCGTTTCAGGAAGAAATCCAAGAGACGGGAAAAATGAAATAGCATTATCTCAGGGATTAATTGACAGTATGTATTCAGGTAAAGGTATAAATGATACTATTCTTTTTGAAGGAAAAGAATATACGATAGTTGGTATACAATATTATGATTTCTTCGTGATTTCTTATTCAGGCGAAAGCGATTTGTATTATAAATATGATCCCGATACATATGAAGATTTCGTAAATGAACAAATTAAATATAAAAAGGAACATTATATGTTTGATATCTATGTATACAAACCTGATGATTTAACAATTAAAGCGAAGTCGGGAAAAGAGGAAGAGCTTTTGCTTGAACTGTTTTTAGAATATCCTGCGAATAATTATAGGTCTCATTCGTATGACGTTCATTACGCTGATTTCTTAAATGGCAAGTTGATAAAAACGGCAGCTATAGTTAATGTTGTGGCGGGGAGTATTATAGGCGTTTTATTTATGCTTGTTAATAGAAAAAGAAGAAATATATATTTGACAGAAGCAAGGTCAATGGATAATTACTATCTGACTAAAGGAAAGACAACTCGTATGTATGCGGTGTTAGAAATATTGATTAGTATTTTGATATATATTGCTTATGCTCTTTTAAGTATTATTTTTTCAAAATATGATGTCCAATCGTATGTTACAATTTTGTGCTTCACTATTTTAACCGTGTTTTCAATTTTTCCACACGTTATTATCCTTTTGAAAAACAAAAAAAATGATTGATATAATAATTCTTTATTTGTTAGCATATATGTCGGTTTTGCTTCATGAAGTTATGCATATATTTTTTGCTAAAATGTTTGATATTGAAATATTATCAATTAAAATTGGTGCGGAATGGCCATTGATTAAAATTGGTAAATTGAGTATTTCTCCTTTGATAGGTTCTTCTTTTGTTGAAGCGGTTTATGAAGATTTGGAGAAGGCGAATACAGTTAAAAAAGTAGTATATTTCACAAGCGGAATAATAGCAAATATATTTTTGTCCGTGTTCTTTTGCTTTGTGTATAAGCAAATGGGAGGATTTATATTCAGATTTATATCTTTAATGAATGTTGGTTTTGCTTTCGTTAACTCCGTTCCGCTTTTTAAAACGGATATGGCAAATTTAATTTCGTTTTTATCAAAAAAAGAAAAATAAATAAAAAAGCACTTGATTAGGCGAGTTGTCATAAGGATATCTTGAATATCATATGAAACAAGCCGATTGACGAGTGCGAAGAATACGGCAGTATAGCTGAACGCTATACTGCCGTATTCTTTTTATACCTATTG
>JAZNJM010000052.1:0-18991 GCA_045578045.1 Eubacteriales bacterium
AGATTTCTTAAATGAATTAACAAAAGAATCAACGGGTAAAAAGGTTTTTGCAGGTCCTGTTGAAGCAACGGCAACGGGGAATATTATTTCTCAGTTTATGTATCTTGATAAGAGTTTAACTCTTGAAAAAGCAAGAGAAACGGTGAAAAAATCCTTCAATATAAAAACAATATAATTTAAGGAGAGTTTATAATGAGCAGATATGAAGAGGCTAAAAGAATATATGCAGCTTTTGGCGTTGATACAGAAAAAGCACTTGATACTTTAAAAAACGTTGCTATTTCAATTCATTGTTGGCAAGGAGATGATGTTGTTGGTTTTGATTCAAAAGAGGCACTTTCAGGCGGTATTCAAACAACGGGTAATTATCCTGGAAAAGCAACAACTCCCGAAGAACTGATGGCAGACTTTGATAAGGTTTTGTCTTTGCTTCCTGGGAAAAAGAAATTGAGTCTCCACGCTTCATATGCAATAATTGACGATGATTCTGACAGAAGCACAATAAAGCCTGAGCATTTTTCTAAATGGGTTGAATATGCAAAAGAAAGAAATATTGGACTTGATTTTAATCCAACGTTTTTTTCACATCCTATGGTGAAAGATGGTTTAACTCTTTCTTCTCCAAACGAAGATGTTAGAAAGTATTGGGTGAAACACGCTATAGCTTGTTTGAAAATTTCTGAATATTTTGCAACGGAAACGGGTGAGCCCTGCGTTATGAATATATGGATCCCCGATGGATATAAAGATATTCCAGCAGATAGACTTGGACCTCGTGCAAGATTCAAAAAATCCCTTGACGAAGTCCTTGATACACCTTATGACAAAAGCAAGGTATACGTAACACTTGAATCTAAAGTTTTTGGAATTGGTGTTGAATCATACACAGTTGGCTCAGCGGAGTTTTGTCTCTCTTACTCAGATTATAAGGGGATAACGCCTCTTATGGATAACGGACACTATCATCCAACAGAGGTGGTTTCAGATAAAATTTCTTCTCTCCTTCTTTTTAACGATAAAATTGCTCTCCACATAACAAGGGCTGTTCGTTGGGATTCTGACCACGTTATTCTTTTTGATGATGAAACGAAAGAAATAGCAAAAGAAATTGTTAGAAATAACGCTCTCAACCGAGTTTTCATTGCAACTGATTATTTCGATGCATCAATAAACCGAATTTCAGCTTGGGTAACAGGTGTTCGCAACGTTCAGAAATCTTTGCTGTTTGCTCTTTTACAGCCTTCTGAAAAACTTTCAAAGCTACAAGATGAAAATAATTTTACTGATATTATGGTTATATCCGAAGAACTGAAAACAGCTCCAATAGGTGATGTTTGGTCTGAATACCTAAAGAGAGAGGGCGTTGAATCCGACTATCTCCCCGAAGTAAGAGCATACGAAAAACAGATTCTCGCAAATAGAAAATAATTAATATTTAAGAATAAAACAAAGGAAACAGCAGACTTTTACGTTGTTTCCTTTATCTGTTATTATGTATTAGTTCTATTTCAATATGTACTTTTTCTCTTCTTTGAAAAGAATAGAAAAAGTACCAAAAAGAGAAGAAACAAGTAATTAAAGCGTATGAATTTTTATAACAACACCAATTCAGATTTTTCAAATCATAATAATACAATTAAAAAAATTAAAAATTATATAATAAGTCATTTAATATGATAAGTCATTTATTCTCAATAATCCATTCAAGTATATCGTTATATTTCATTTTTCCAGAAGCAACGTCAAGCCCAACACGTACAACATCATTAACTGTTGGGGTAATTCTAATACCATTAATTTCTAAAAAAGTCAATAAAACATATATTCCTATTCTTTTGTTTCCATCAACAAAAGCGTGATTCGAAATCAATCCATATGCTATACAGGCTGCTTTTTCTTCTTTTGAAGGATAAAGCTCATTCCCGTCAAATGTTTGAAATGCAGATTCTAATGCACTATCAAGAAGTGCAATGTCTCTGATATTAGGATCTCCGCCCGTTTCTTCAGTTATTAGCTTGTGGAGTAATAAAACTTTTTACTTACTGAATTTAATCATTTCGCTAACTCCTCAAAAGCAGCTCGATATTTTTTTAGAATTCGGGCAGCTATAAAATCAATTTTTTCATCGTCTGTCATTTCAATAAAGTTTTCTTGGTCTATATCAACTATTCTGTATTTGGGTTTGTTATTTTTGAAAATAATAACTTCTTTGTTTTTATCAACAAGTCTTGCAACTTTAGAGAAATTTTGGTTTGCTTCTGATATAGAAACAATTTGCTCTGTATTAATTTTCATATTCATACCTCCGTAAATTGTCTATATTATAAAATAATTTTAGGATATTGTCAACCTATTTTCTATTGATTTTCTCCACCGTATATAAGAAAACTAACTTTGTGTAGCATTAGAATTATGTGTAAAAGTTTCTATGAAATACTTTAAAAACTGTTTTATGATAATTTTTTCAAAAATTTCAAAAGAAAAATTGCAAAGGGTGTTTACAATTGGGAAAAAATGTAGTATAATACATATTTGAAAAGCACAGAATGTATTAAGACAAAGATTTTTTATATGTTTTGTGCTGTTTGAGATAATGCTTTTAATTTGATTATGTTAAGAATCGCAAAAATATTTTTTTAGTAAAGGGGAATTCTAAATTATGGAAAACAAAATCCTTGTTGAAACTTCCGCAAGACACGTTCATTTGTCTCAAGAACATCTTGAAATCCTTTTCGGAAAAGGGTATGAGCTTACGTTTAAAAAGGCTCTTTCTCAGCCTGGTCAGTTTGCTTCCGGCGAACGTGTTGACGTTGTTGGACCTAAGAAAGAGATCAAAAACGTTGGAATCCTTGGTCCTGTTCGTCCCGCAACTCAGGTTGAAGTATCTTTAACTGATGCAAGAACCTTAGGCGTTGCAGCACCTGTAAGAGAATCGGGAGACATTGCAGGAACTCCTGGAATTAAACTCGTTGGTCCTTGCGGTGAGGTTGAAATAGAATGTGGTGTAATTGCGGCTAAACGTCATATTCATCTTGATCCCGATTCTGCTGAAGCTCTCGGTGTTGCTGATAAACAGATCGTTTCTATCAAACTTGATACAGAAAGACCTGTTATTTTCGGTGAAACAGTTGTTCGCGTAAACAAAAACTTTGCTCCCGCTGTACATATCGACACAGACGAATCAAACGCTGCAATGGCTGTCGGTACTCTTTATTGCGAAATAATAAAATAAAAATATAATAAATACATTTTTGAAAGGAATTTAAAAATGCTCTATTCACACGAAGTAGAAAACATGTGTATCGTTGCTAAAGGTCCTAAACACGGTCCTGCTCCCATTCCCGAAGAAGGTAACTGGGTAAAAGTATACGAAATCAAAGACATCTCTGGTCTTTCCCACGGTATCGGCTGGTGCGCACCTCAACAGGGTATGTGCAAACTCACTCTCAACGTTAAAGAGGGTATCATCGAAGAAGCTCTTATTGAAACAACAGGTTGCTCTGGTATGACTCACTCCGCAGCTATGGCTGCTGAAATTCTTCAAGGAAAAACACTCCTCGAAGCTCTCAATACCGACCTTGTTTGTGATGCTATCAACGTAGCAATGCGTGAAATCTTCAAACAGTTGGCATACGGCCGTACACAGACAGCTTTCTCCGAAGGCGGTCTTCCCGTTGGTGCATCCCTTGAAGATTTGGGCAAAGGTCTTCGTTCTCAGGTTGGAACAATCTTTGCAACAAAAGCAAAGGGTGTAAGATATCTTGAAATGGCAGAAGGCTATATTCTTTCCCTCGGTCTTGACGAAGATAACCAAGTTATCGGCTATAAATTCGTTCACCTTGGAAAAATGATGGATATGATCAAAAAAGGTATCGATCCTAAAGAAGCATACGAAAAGAATATAAACAGCTACGGCAGATATAACGATGCGGTCAAATATATTGATCCACGTCAAGAATAATAAAGGAGGTAATGTAAAATGATTAAATTTGAAGGTTATGAAAGAAGAATAGATAAAATTAACGAATGCCTCAAAAAATACGGAATTGCCTCTTTGGAAGAAGCAAAAGCTATTTGTGATGAAAAAGGCATCGATTGCGAAGCTATCGTAAAAGGTGTTCAGCCTATCGCGTTTGATAACGCTGTTTGGGCATATACTCTCGGTGTTGCTATCGCTATTAAAACAGGCGTAAACACAGCTGCAAAAGCTGCTGAAACAATTGGTATTGGCTTGCAGGCATTCTGCATTCCTGGTTCCGTTGCTGAAACACGTAAAGTTGGTCTTGGACACGGTAACCTTGGAGCTATGCTTCTTGACGAAAAAACAAAGTGCTTCTGCTTCCTCGCAGGACACGAATCCTTTGCTGCTGCTGAAGGTGCTATCGGTATCGCAAGAACAGCAAACAAAGTAAGAAAAGAACCTCTTCAAGTTATCCTTAACGGTCTTGGAAAAGATGCTGCTATGATTATTTCTCGTATCAACGGCTTCACATACGTTGAAACAGAATATGATTTCTATACAACAGAGCTTAAAATCGTTCGTGAAAAGAAATATTCTGATGGCGACCGTTCAAAAGTTCGTTGCTTCGGTGCAAATGACGTTCTTGAAGGCGTTGCAATTATGGCTCACGAAGGCGTTGACGTTTCCATCACGGGTAACTCCACCAACCCAACAAGATTCCAGCATCCAGTTGCAGGAACATACAAAAAACAGTGCATCGAAAACGGTAAAAAATACTTCTCCGTTGCATCAGGCGGCGGCACAGGTAGAACACTTCACCCTGATAATATGGCAGCAGGCCCAGCTTCTTACGGTTTGACAGATACAATGGGACGTATGCACGGAGACGCTCAGTTCGCTGGCTCTTCATCCGTTCCTGCTCACGTAGAAATGATGGGACTCATCGGCGCAGGTAACAACCCCATGGTTGGTATGACCGTTGCTTGTGCTGTTGCTGTTCAGGAAGCAATGAGCAAATAAGTTACTTTTCTTTTGAAAAAAGAAATGCTAACCAAAAGAAAACTTAATTAAAATAAGACTGTCAGAGGATTTGTTTTCCTTTGGCAGTCTTTTCTATGTTGCGATGTATAAAACAAAGAAATTTGCCTGTCGGCAAATGAAATACGCATGGCGAATTAAATGCTGACGCATGAAATGCACCGCAGGTTTCCTGCGGTGCATAATTATCTTTTGAGTAAAAAGGAAAATTTCATTTCATGTATGAGCTTTGCGAATACATTTTATTATGATTAACTACTAAAATTTGTTTCCCATAATTCATGAAGTTTAACTGCAATTTTTTCGAGAGGATCAGTGTTAATCTGTTTATCTAATGGAGTTTTTTTTCCAGTCGAAGTACATATGATTGCTATATATTTACCTTCAACTATATAACATTCATTAGCGGTTGAAGTACTGTTTACCAATCCAGCCATGCTTAATGTGCTACAGTTTATAATATTTTCGGCAAATTTAATGCCATATTTCACTTTTAATGTATTACTAAGATAGTATGATGATACAGAGTTAGCGTTAGATAAATATGTATTTAAGTGTATCCACGCTTTTAAAAAGTCATCTGTAGTCGCTAATGCATAGTATTCATTTTTTTCGATTGATTCTTTTCCTATTCTTATTGAAATGTTTAACTTTTCCATAAATGCATTAAACCCAATATTTCCATATGTGGATATCAACATATTGTATGCGGTATTATCTGAATAAGTAATGCAGCATGATATTATTAAATGGATAGTTAGTCGAGATTGTCCAACAAAATAATTCTTTCCAATATTAGCGTTAATATATGATTGACCGTCTGCCACATGTTCTGCTTCTAGAAGAATTTTATCTTTTAAGTTTATTTTTTCTTCACTTAAAAGATACCATACATATAGAGCTTTTATACTGTCTCCTATTTGGAATAATTGTTGCGTATTGTACTTAACAACTGTTTGCCCTGTTGAAATATCATACAGAGCATAAGAAAAATCTAAATTAGGAAATTCTTGCATAATTTCTTGATTTATTTTTTTTGCTTCTTCAGATAACTCTTCAGATGATTCTTCAGAAGAGGGTTCTTCTGAACTTTCTTCGGTAACGGGTTCGGAACTTTCTTCGGAGCTTGTACTTGTTGGAGAATCAGCCGATTCTTCCGAAGATGTATTTTCTGATATATCTGAACTTTCTTCAGATGTTATATCAGAAATATCGTTTGAAGATTCTTCTGAAGTTGTTTCGGAAATTTCGTTTGATGTATTTTCAGATGTAGTTTCGGAGATATCGTTCGAAGATTCTTCTGAAGTTGTTTCAGAAATTTCGTTTGAGGTTTCTTCTGATGTTGTATCTTCTGATATATATGAAACATCTTCCGAAGTCATATCTAAAGATGATTCTGATATTCCGTCTGAGCTTTCAGCGGACAACGTATCAGATACATTTTCTGAAATTTCAGTAGATAAAGTTTCTGAAATAAATTCTGAAACTGTGGTTTCTGATGATTCATAACCATTTTCTGAGGTTTCATTAGATGATTGTTTTGAACTATCATTACAAGATGTTAAAAGTAACGATAGAGCAATTAAAATAGAGAAAATAAGTTTTGTTGGATTTGTTTTCATAGTTTGAATTACCTTTCTTATTGTTTTTGTAAAAATAAAAAGTGCGCCAACCGAAGCTGACGCACAAAAACACATCAGCTCAAATTGTCGCCAAACAAAAACTTAACATAACCTAAAAAAGTGTATGCAAAGATAGAGCATCTGTATTTTTACAAAAATAAGAATACACACACTTTTTTGGTGAATCATATATTAAGTTTTTGTTTGGCATTGAAATTTTACCACTATCGGGAGTGTTTGTCAATACTTTTCACTAAAAAATCATTTTGCATCACTAAAAAATCATTTTGCAATATATTTTCAGGTGATTATATGCATTGTTATAATACATTGTAAAATCTGAATTATAATATTGGCATTGAGCATTTAAAACTAAATCCCGATTAATTTTTTATTCTATCACAAAAAATTTCAAGAGATATATGCTGACAGCATAGTTTTTGAAATTTTTTTCTGTAAAAATAAAAAGTGCGCCAACCGAAGTCAGCGCACCGAAAAACGCAAACTCCAATTGTCGCCAAACAAAAAACAAATTGATAGAGTGCCCACTCTTTAAAACCAACCTGCGGAATTTGCGATTTTACCAAATTCATAAAGTTTGTTTTAAAAAATGGCATAAGCATAAAGCCCCCTATAAAAATAGAGAGTACCCCATCAAATAAGTATTCGTTTTTTGTTTGGCATACGTATAATACCACATTTATTTTAATTTGTAAAGAGATATAGGACAAAAAAATGATTTTTCTCTCTTTAAAATTTATCTTTTATATAATTTCTTTTTAGATAATAGGAATAAAAGTCAATTTAAAAATACAAAAAAGCGTTGACAGGTTTAAAAGAGTTGTGTATAATATCAATGCAAGGGAGTTTTAAATCAAATTAGTTTAATAAAAAATATAACTTATACAAAAAAAGTTTGAATTATACAACACGGAGGGTTTTCTAATGAAAAAAACATACACGCTCAAGGTTGCAGGTTTAGAAAGAGAGCTAACTCTTTGTCCTTTAAACAGTAATCTTTACATTGGTGCGTTTGTAATTTTTGGAGACGTTGAGCTTACAATGGCTTCTGCACGTGAGCTTATTAAAATTGCACCTAAACACGATATAATAATCACTTCTGAAAGTAAAGGAATCCCTCTCGCATACGAAATGGCTCGTCAAATGGGCGTTAACAAGTATATATTAGCGAGAAAAATGCCTAAACTATATATGAGCGATGTATTTTCAACAGAGGTAAACTCCATAACAACAGCAAAAAAACAAACTCTTTATCTTGACGGAAAAGATGCAGAGTATATGAAGGGAAAACGCGTACTTATTGTTGACGATGTTATAAGCACAGGCGAATCCCTACGTGCAATAGAGGAGCTTGTCAACCACGCTGGTGGAAATATTGTTGGAAAAATGGCAATCTTAGCAGAGGGGGATGCTAAAAACAGAGACGACATCAAATTCTTGGAAGTTCTCCCTCTATTCGATTCTAACGGAGATATTATATAACTGTTCTTTATTCTTTATTCTCTATTTTTGTTTTTGTGTTTTTGTTTTGGCTTTTATATGTGGGGAAAACCCTTTTTAAAAAAAGGTGTTTTCCCCACACCCCTTTCCTAAAAACTAAATGTTTTTTTATTCAATTATTAAATATACATTGATATTTTTTCTTTCGAAAAATAAAAAGCATCAGAACGAAAAATTCCTACCAAAAGAGAGTATGTAAATTTTTTTCTTTTTTAGCGGTTTGACGATTGACAAAACAGATTTTTTTTGGTATAATTCTTTCAATGATTTAGCGGAAGATAAATTGCTTTATAAAAGTGAATTTTCGGTCTAAATAAATGCTAAAAAATGTTGGAGGGTTGCATTATGCTGATTAAAAACAAAACACAGATTTTCGGCACTCAACCAAATACCGCATTGTTTTCAGATGCGGTTGATTTTTTGGCGACCAATGCCGCTTTTTCCTCTCTTGACTTATCTGAATACGTTATTTTTCCCGGTTTTTGCGATGTGCACGTACATTTTCGCGAACCGGGTTTTTTGCATAAAGAAACAATGAATTCGGGGTCACTTGCTGCTGCAAGAGGAGGATATACCGCAGTTTGCACTATGCCAAACCTCAACCCCGTTCCCGATTGCTCAGAAACCTTGAAACCACAGCTTGAAGCAATTAAAAAAGATGCTGTTATTAACGTTTATCCTTACGGAGCGATAACAAAAGGTCAAAAGGGTGAAGAATTATCTGATTTTGAAGGTATTGCAGAAAACGTTATTGCATTTTCAGATGATGGTAGGGGAGTTCAAAATGAAGAAATGATGCTTTCTGCGATGAAAAAAGCGAAAGCATTAAATAAAATAATTGTTGCTCACTGTGAAGTAAACGACCTATTAAAAGGCGGATATATTCACGATGGAGAATATGCAAAAAAACACGGACATAAAGGAATATGTTCTGAAAGTGAATATGCTCAGATTGAGCGTGATTTGTATTTAGCTGAAAAAACAGGTTGCAAATATCACGTTTGTCATATTTCTGCAAAAGAAAGCGTTGAGCTAATCAGAAAAGCAAAAGAAAAAGGTGTTGACGTTACTTGCGAAACAGCACCACATTATCTGATTCTTGATGATATGGATTTAAAAGAAGATGGAAAGTTTAAAATGAATCCACCTCTCAGAAGCAAAGCTGATAAAGAAGCTCTTATAGAAGGAATTCTTGACGGAACGGTTGATATGATAGCAACAGACCACGCTCCTCATTCTTCCGAAGAAAAGTCAAAAGGTCTTTCAAGAAGTCTTTTTGGGATTGTTGGAATTGAAATTGCATTTCCCCTGATGTATACAAACTTTATAAAAACGAGAATATTGAGCGAGGATAAACTTTTAGAACTTCTTGTATATAATCCACGCAGTAGATTTAATATACCTCTTAATCTTGATTTTTCCTTGTGGAATTTAAACATTGAAGAAGCTGTTAATCCTGATTGCTTTTTATCAAAAGGAAGAGCAACTCCGTTTGAGGGTGAGAAATTATTTGGAAAAAATCTCTTAACGGTTTGTGGCGGAAAAATAGTTTATAAAGGATTTTAATTCAGTAATAAATAATATATAAATATGTGGAGGCAACTATGGCAAAACGTAAAGATATAAAAAAGGTTCTTATAATCGGTTCAGGACCAATTGTTATAGGTCAGGCAGCAGAGTTTGATTATGCTGGAACGCAGGCTTGTCTTGCACTTCGTGAAGAGGGATATGAGGTTGTTATATGCAATTCCAACCCCGCAACAATAATGACAGATACTTCTATTGCCGATAAGGTTTATATGGAACCGTTGACACTTGAGTACGTTGCCAAAATTTTAAGATATGAACGTCCTGATGCTATTGTTCCGGGAATTGGCGGACAAACAGGACTTAATATTGCAATGCAGCTTGAAAAGAAAGGTGTTCTTAAAGAATGTGGTGTTGAACTTTTAGGAACAAGCTGTGAAAGTATTGAAAGGGCGGAAGACAGAGAGCTTTTCAAAGAGCTTTGCCAATCCATAGGCGAACCTGTAATTCCATCTGAAATAACATATAATATTAATGAAGCGAAAGAAGCGGCAAACAGAATAGGTTATCCCGTTGTTCTTCGTCCTGCTTTCACTCTTGGAGGAACAGGCGGCGGTTTTGCAAACAACGAAAAAGAGCTTGAAGAAATTGGTCTCAACGCCTTTAAACTTTCCCCCGTTCATCAGGTTTTGATTGAAAAAAGCGTTAAAGGCTATAAAGAAATTGAATTTGAAGTTATGAGAGATTCCACCGACAGAGCAATAACTATCTGTGGTATGGAAAACATTGACCCTGTTGGTGTTCATACGGGAGACTCTATTGTTGTTGCTCCAATTCTTTCTCTTAATGATAAAGATTTAAAAATGCTCAACGATAGTGCAATAAAAATAATTCGTGAGCTTAAAATTGAGGGTGGATGTAACGTACAGTTTGCTCTTAACCCCGAAAGCAGTGAATACTATTTAATTGAAGTTAATCCAAGAGTTTCACGTTCATCTGCGTTGGCTTCAAAAGCGAGTGGATATCCAATCGCAAGAGTAACGGCAAAAATTGCTGTTGGTATGACTTTGGATGAAATTCCCGTTGCGGGTGGAACTGCTGATATTGAACCTTGTCTTGATTATATCGTTGCGAAATTCCCACGTTTTCCTTTTGACAAATTCACTTCTGCCCCCAACCTTTTAGGAACACAAATGAAAGCAACGGGCGAAGTTATGGGAATTGGTTCAAGCCTTGAAGAATGTATTTTGAAATCTGTTCGTTCCCTTGAAACAGGCGTTTGCCACCTTTATCTTGCAAAATTTGATAATATGACAAAAGAAGAGCTTGTTTCATATATAAGTGAAGCAAGAGACGATAATATATATGCAATAACAAGACTTTTGCGTATGGGTGTTTCGGTTGAAGAGCTTCACGAAATAACGAAGATAACAAATCTTTTCCTTGAATCGTTCAAGAAAATTGTTGATATGGAAAAAGCTCTTTCTGAAAACAAAAACAACGATGAAATACTTGCGAAAGCAAAAATAATGGGCTTTTCCGACACATATATAGCAAAGCTTTGGGGGGTTCACGAAATTGAAATATATGAAAAACGCAAAAAGCTGAATTTAGTTCCTGCTTTCAGAATGGTTGATACTATGAAAACGGGAAAATATCTCCCATATCTGTATTCATCATATACGGGAGATAACAGCTCAATTTTAACAGAAAAGAAAAAAATTGTTGTTCTTGGCGCCGGACCTATCAGAATCGGACAAGGTGTTGAATTTGACTATTCAACTGTTCACGCAGTTCAGACAATAAAAAAAGCAGGTTATGAAGCGATAATTATAAATAATAACCCCGAAACCGTATCAACAGACTATACAACGGGGGACAAGCTCTATTTTGAACCGTTAACTCCAGAGGACGTTATGGCGGTTATAGATTTTGAAAAGCCCGAAGGCGTTGTTGCTTCTCTTGGAGGACAAACAGCAATAAATCTTGCTGATCCTTTAATGAGAAGAGGAGTTAAAATTATCGGAACGGATTGTGTTGCTATTGAACGAGCTGAAAACAGAGATAGCTTTGAAAAGATTCTTCACGAGCTTAATATACCTCAACCAAGGGGAAAAGCTGTAACGAATATTGAAGACGGTTTAAAAACCGCAAATGAAATTGGTTATCCCGTTTTAGTTCGTCCCAGCTTTGTTTTGGGCGGCAGAGCAATGCAGATTGTTGCAAGTGATGAACAGCTTAAAATGTATCTTAAAACCGCTGTTGAAATTGATGAAGACAAGCCCGTTTTGGTTGATAAATATATTCAGGGAAAAGAAGTTGAGGTTGACGCAATATGCGATGGAAGAGACGTTTTTGTACCTGGAATAATGGAGCTTGTTGAAAGAACGGGTGTTCATTCCGGAGACTCTATAAGCGTATATCCAACCTTCTCCGTTTCAAATAAAGTTAAAGGTATTATTTTACAATATGCAAAAAAACTTGGGGTTGGAATTGGAATTGTTGGTCTTTACAATATTCAATTTATCGTTGATAAAGATGATAACGTATTCATAATTGAAGTTAACCCACGTTCATCAAGAACCGTTCCTTTCTTGTCTAAGGTAACGGGATATAGCCTTGCTGATATAGCAACTGAGGTTATTTTAGGTAAAACCTTAAAAGAGCTTGGAATTTTTGACCTTTATCCTGAAGAGAAAAAACGTTCATACGTTAAAGTGCCCGTTTTCTCTTTCAACAAAATAAAAGGACTTGATGCTTATCTTTCTCCCGAAATGAAATCAACGGGCGAAGCTATTGGATATGACGATAAGCTGCATAGAGCTCTCAGCAAAGGACTTATTGCATCTGGTATGAATCTCCAAAATTATGGAACTGTTTTCGTAACGTTGGCTGACGAAGACAAAGAAGAAGCATTACCCTTAATAAGACGATTTTATCATATGGGCTTCAATATTGAAGCCACCATAGGAACTGCAACGTTCCTTAAAAACCACGGAATCAGAACGAGAGTACGTGGAAAAATCAGCGAAGGAAGTGAAGAAATACTCGATTCTATCCGTGCAGGATACGTTAGCTACGTTATAAATACGAGGTCAATTCATTCAAGCGTTCATTATGATGATGGTGTTGCAATAAGACGCTGTGCAGTTGAAAACGGTGTTACACTCTTTTCTTCTCTTGATACCGTTAGCATTGTTCTTGACGTTCTTGAAGAAATAACAAATAAGGTATCAACCATAGATTCGTAAAAAATATTAAACAGGAGCTTTTATGAAACAGGTAATTTTTGAAATCACTCAAAACGTTTCTTTAACAGAAACTGTATATAGAATGACTTTAAAAGGCGACACGGAAGGAATATTCTGCGGACAATTTGTTAATATAAAAATTGATGAATTGTTTTTACGCCGTCCTATTTCCGTTTACAACGTTGAAGATGGTTTTCTCACCATCGTTTATAAAGTTGTAGGAGAGGGAACAGAAAAACTTAAAGAAATGAAATACGGTGAAAAGCTCGATGTTTTAACTGGTCTTGGAAATGGATATTCTCTTTATTCCGACCTTGAAAACGCATTGCTAATCGGTGGCGGTGTTGGAGTTCCTCCACTTTATTACCTCGCAAAAGAGCTTTTGAAAAAAGGAAAAAAAGTTTATGCAATATTAGGATTTAATACTAAATCCGAGGTTTTTGCAGAAGAAGACTTTAAAGCCTTGGGGATTAACGTAACAGTAACAACAGCTGATGGCAGCTATGGAAAAAAAGGATTTGTTACAGATGCTTTACCTGATTTTAATTACTATTACTATACGTGTGGTCCTGAACCAATGTTAAAAGCGGTTTATAAAAACGCCAAAGGAGACGGACAGTTTAGCTTTGAAGAAAGAATGGGCTGTGGTTTCGGGGCGTGTATGGGATGTTCTCATAAAACAGTAAAGGGCTTTAAACGAGTTTGCAAAGACGGACCTGTTTTCAAGAAGGAGGAAATATTGTGGGAAGATTAAACGTTTCTTTATGTGGAATAGAGCTTGATAATCCTATAATTCCTTCAAGCGGAACGTTTGGATACGGATATGAGTATTCAGAACTTTATGATATAAATATTTTAGGAACGTTTTCTTTTAAGGGAACAACGAAAGAAGCAAGATTTGGAAATCCAACTCCAAGAATTGCAGAATGTTATTCAGGAATGATAAACGCTGTTGGACTTCAGAATCCAGGAGTTGATGCTGTTATTTCTGAGGAGCTTCCTAAACTTGAAAAATGTTTTAATAAAAAAGTTATGGCGAATATCGGCGGTTTTTCCGTTGACGAATACGTTTATACCTCTCAGAAGTTAGATGAATGTAATCAGGTAGGTTGGCTTGAAGTAAATATAAGCTGTCCTAACGTTCACGGCGGGGGAATGAGCTTTGGAACTTCTCCGAAAGCTGCCGCAGAGGTAACAGAGGCTGTTAAAAAAGCGGTAAAAAAGCCCGTAATTATAAAGCTATCACCAAACGTAACTGATATTGTTTCAATTGCAAAGGCTTGTGAGGGTGCGGGTGCTGATGGTATTAGTATGATAAATACAATGCTCGGTATGCGAATTGACTTGAAAAAGAAAAAGCCTGTTATTGCAAATAAAATGGGTGGTTTTTCAGGTCCTGCAATTTTTCCCGTTGCGTTAAGAATGGTTTATCAGGTTTATGAAGCTGTCAAAATTCCAATTATTGGAATGGGCGGTGTTAGTAAAGCAGAAGACGTTATTGAAATGATGCTCGCCGGTGCAACAGCGGTTCAGGTTGGAACAGCAAATCTTATAAATCCAAGTGCAAGTAAAGAGATAATTGATAACTTGGAAAAAACAATGAATAAATATGGTATTAAAAATCTTAAAGATATAATTGGAGGAGCACATAATGGGTAAGGATGTAATTGTTGCTTGTGATTTTTCAAGCAAAGAACAGGTTTTAAGTTTCCTTGATAAGTTTCAAGAAAGAAAACCTTTTGTTAAAATTGGAATGGAGCTTTTTTATGCAGAAGGTCCTTCAATAGTTAAAGAAATAAAAGCAAGAGGACATAATATTTTTCTTGACTTAAAGTTACACGATATCCCTAACACTGTAAAAAAGTCTATGAGCGTTCTTTCAAGGCTTGACGTTGATATGACAAATCTTCACGCAAGCGGAACTGTTAATATGATGAAAGCTGCTCTTGAAGGTTTAACAAAAGAAGACGGAACAAGACCTATTTTAATTGCAGTTACTCAGCTTACCTCAACTTCTCAGGAAAGTATGGAAAATGATCTTCTTATAAAAGATAAAATGGAAGATGTTGTTATGCATTATGCAGAAAATGCCAAAATTGCAGGACTTGACGGAGTAGTATGCTCTCCTTTGGAGGCAGAAGCGGTTCATACACGTTGCGGAAAAGAATTTATAACTGTAACTCCTGGAGTTCGTTTTGCTGATGGAGATATCGGAGACCAAAAGCGAGTTATGACACCTGCTGAAGCTAAAAAGATTGGCTCAGATTATATTGTTGTGGGAAGACCAATAACAGCGGCTGAAGATCCCGTTGCGGCATATAACCGTTGTGTTGAAGAATTTATTGATTGATTTTGAGGTGTAATAATGGAAGCATATAAAAGAGAGTTTATAGATTTTTTAAAAAGTGCAAACGTTTTGAAATTTGGAGATTTCACAGCTAAAAGCGGTAGAAAGATTCCATATTTTATAAATGCCGGAGAAATAAAAACGGGAGAACAAATTTCAAAATTAGGTGAATTTTATGCAAAAGCATATTTTGAAAAAATAGGAAATAAAAAAAGCGTTTTGTATGGACCGGCATATAAAGGAATTTCCATTGCAGTTTCAAGCGCGGTTGCTCTTGCGAAAAATGGACTTGACGTTCCTTTCTTCTTTAATAGAAAAGAAGAAAAAGACCACGGAGAAGGTGGAAACTTTGTTGGATACGTTCCTAAAAATGGAGAAAATATTGTTATAGTTGAAGACGTTATAACAGCGGGAACAGCAATTCGTGAAAGTATGTCTATTCTTTCAAAACTTGAGGGCGTTTCTGTTTCTGCGGTTTTCGTTATGGTAGACAGAAAAGAAAAGGGAAAAGGCGAAAAATCTGCTATGGCAGAGGTTGAAGAAGAATTTGGTTTTCCCGTATATTCCGTTGTTGACGTTTATGATATTATTGAATATCTTGAAGCTGAAGGCGGCAACGAAGAAAACGTTGAAAGAATTAAAAAATACCTTTCTGTTAACGGGGCTGCATTATGAGAGGGCTTATTGATATAACAGATTTTTCTGTTGAAGAGATTAATTCTCTTATAGAAGTTGCAAACGATATTATTGATAACCCTTCCAAATATTACGAAAAATGTAAAGGAAAAAAACTTGCAACCTTGTTTTTTGAACCATCAACAAGAACAAGATTGAGCTTTGAAGCCGCAATGTATGAGCTTGGAGGAAACGTTATAGGCTTTTCTGAAGCATCTTCATCTTCTTCAACAAAAGGAGAAAGTGTTGCAGATACGGCAAAGGTTATAAGCTGTTATGCTGATATAATCGCAATGCGACATCCCAAAGAAGGCTCTGCATACGTTGCAATGAAAAACGCTGATATTCCCGTCATTAATGCAGGAGACGGTGGTCATAGTCATCCAACTCAAACTCTTGCAGACCTTCTTACGATTTATCGTGAAAAAGGAACATTTGAAAATTTAACCGTTGGTCTTTGCGGAGATTTAAAATTTGGAAGAACGGTTCATTCTCTTATAAATGCATTATCAAGATACAGCGGAATTAATTTTATTCTTATTTCACCCGAAGAATTAAAGCTCCCAAGCTATGTTAAAAATGATATATTGAAAAAGAATAACATTCCATATAAACAAACGACATCCCTTGAAGAAGTTCTTCCTGAACTTGACGTTTTGTATATGACTCGTGTTCAAAGAGAACGTTTCTTTAATGAAGAAGATTATCTTCGTTTGAAGGATAGCTACATTCTTGATTTAAAAAAACTTTCAAAAGCAAAAGAAAATCTCTGTGTAATGCATCCGCTTCCTCGTGTTAACGAAATAAGCGTTGCTGTTGATAAAGATCCGAGAGCTTGTTATTTCAAACAGGTTTTATATGGAAAGTATATGAGAATGGCGTTGATTTTAAAATTGTTAGAGGAGGCAAAGAATGAATATTGATTCCATAAACAATGGCGTTGTTATAGATCATATAACAGCAGGTAACGCTATGAGACTTTATCATTTATTAGGACTTGACACTCTCGACTGTTCTATTGCAATTATAAAAAATGCCCAAAGTGAAAAGTTAGGAAAAAAGGATATAATTAAAATAGACGGAGAAATAGTGCCCGATATGGATATAATCGGATACGTTGATCCAGGGGCAACGGTTAATATAATAAAAAACGGTATACTCGAATCCAAATGCACGATTGATATGCCGAAAATCTTAACAAACGTCATAAAGTGTAAAAATCCAAGATGTATAACGTCCGTTGAACAGGAAATAGAATATATTTTTAAGTTGACAGATGAAAACAAAAAAATATATCGTTGTATTTACTGTGAAACAAAAGCAGAGCTTTAAAATATAATTTTTATGTATAGTTATAAGGAGAATAATATATATGGCTATCTTTTTAAATGAACCCTCACATACTTTTAACGAATATTTGCTTATTCCGGGATATTCTTCAAAAGAGTGTATTCCTTCAAACGTAAGTTTAAAAACACCTCTTGTAAGATATAAAAAGGGCGAAGAACCTTCAATAACAATGAATATTCCAATGGTTTCTGCAATTATGCAGTCCGTTTCGGGCGATAGACTCGCTGTTGCTCTTGCAATGGAGGGCGGAGTTTCTTTTATATATGGTTCACAGTCCGTTGAAAATGAAGCTGCGATGGTTAAAAAAGCAAAAAGCCATAAAGCAGGTTTTGTAAATAGTGATTCAAACGTAAAACCAACAGATACTCTTGCAGACGTTGTTGCTTTGAAGGAAAAAACAGGACATTCAACCGTTGCAGTTACTTCTGACGGAACAGCAAACGGAAAACTTTTAGGAATTGTAACAAGCAGAGATTACAGAATAAGCCGTATGGAGCTTTCAACTAAGGTTGAAGAATTTATGACTCCTTTTGATAAGCTCGTTTGTGCAAAAGAAGGAATAACCTTAAAAGAAGCGAATGATATAATTTGGGATAATAAATTAAATTCCCTCCCAATAATAGATGAAGAAGGAAAACTTTGTTATTTCGTATTCAGAAAAGACTATGATACCCATAAACAAAACCCCAATGAACTTCTTGACGGAAATAAAAGATACGTTGTTGGAGCAGGTATCAATACAAGAGATTATGCTGAAAGAGTTCCTGCGTTAATTGAAGCGGGTGCAGACGTTCTTTGTATAGATTCATCAGAGGGATTTTCTGAATGGCAGAAATTAACTCTTGATTGGATAAGAGAAAAATATGGAAACAGCGTTAAAGTTGGTGCTGGAAACGTTGTAGATGCAGACGGCTTTAGATTTTTGGCAGATTGCGGAGCAGATTTTATTAAGGTTGGAATTGGCGGCGGTTCAATTTGTATAACCCGCGAAACTAAGGGTATAGGAAGAGGACAAGCAACAGCACTTATTGAGGTTTGCAAAGCAAGGGATGAATATTTTAAAGAGACCGGTATATACGTTCCCGTATGTTCAGATGGCGGTATAGTATACGACCATCATATAACGTTAGCTCTTGCAATGGGTGCAGACTTCGTTATGCTAGGTAGATACTTTGCTAGATTTGATGAAAGCCCAACAAACAAAGTAAACATCAACGGCAACTACTATAAAGAATACTGGGGCGAAGGTTCGGCTAGGGCAAGAAACTGGCAAAGGTACGACCTTGGTGGCGACAAAAAATTATCTTTTGAAGAAGGTGTAGATTCTTACGTGCCTTACGCTGGTAAACTAAAAGATAACGTTGCAATGAGCCTTTCAAAAGTAAAATCAACTATGTGCAACTGTGGCGCTATGACTATTAAAGAACTACAAGAAAAAGCAAAACTTACAGTAGTTTCAGCAACTAGTATCGTAGAAGGTGGCGCACACGACGTTATTCAAAAAGAAAAAACACAAGTAATGAAGTAATAATAAAACTCGTTTTAAGTAATAAAAAACAAGCCCGTTTGGTTTATCGGTTGATAAATTCTTACGGGTTTTTTATTTTTAAAAAAATTAGAAAAAAACTGAAAAAATCTATAATAAATTTTTAAAAAAGTCTTTCAATAAATATTAAACTATGTTATAATTAACGTAGTA
>JAZNJM010000053.1:0-13650 GCA_045578045.1 Eubacteriales bacterium
GTTATTAAAAAATAAAATATCTTTAAAATAATCGCCCGTTGTTTGAATTTAAATAAATACGTCCCTCAAACTATTTTAATTATAAGCCTCAACAACGTTCTTGTCAACATAAAAAAGCTATATATTTTTCTAAAAAAGCCTGCAAACAATTTCCGCCTTTTTAGTTTGCAATTTATTAAATCATTCTTGAAAAACAACTTCTTTTTCTGAATAAATAAAATCACTACTTCGTTTCCTGAATAATAAAAATTTAATTAAGTAAGGCCAAAAACAATCTTGATTATATGTTTGTTATATGGTATAATTAGACGAAAAATAGGGGATTCAAGGGCGAAATTTGTATATTCAAAATTTATATGAGAAATATATTTAGCCTGAAAAACCTAAACTATTTTTTCAATAAGAATTGAAAGACGGAGGAGAAATATGTCTGCTTTTGAAAAAGTTAAGTTTCAAGGAAAGTTTAGAGTTTATCAGCAACGGGTTCTCGATAACTTTGATAAACATATAAAAGACGGAAAAATCAATATTGTAGCCGCACCCGGAAGCGGAAAAACTGTTCTTGGTCTTGAGCTTATCTGTCGGCTGGGTTCTCCTTGTATTGTGCTTTCCCCAACAACCGCCATAAGAGAACAATGGGGCGAAAGATTCAAAGAGCTTTTTCTTGAAAACAAAGAAGATTTTGATAATCTTTTTTCAAGAGATTTACATAAAGTTAAGCTATTAAATTCCATAACCTATCAGGCGTTGTATACTGCCATTGAAAAGATTCATTCAGAAGATGAAGAAGATACCGACTGCTCTGATATAGAGCTTTTTGAAATTATGAAAGAGTTTGGAATAAAAACCGTTTGTCTTGACGAAGCTCACCACCTTAAAAACGAATGGCAAAAAGCTCTTGAAAAATTTATTTCTGCCTTGGATACAGACGTTAAAATTATATCTCTGACAGCAACACCCCCTTATGATTCTGAGGGTTCTGAATGGAACAGATATATGAGCATTTGCGGTGAAATTGACGAAGAGATATTTGTTCCCGAACTTGTTGGTCAAAACACACTTTGTCCGCATCAGGATTACGTATTTTTTAATTATCCAACGGAAACCGAGCTGTCGAGCTTTCAAACACATAAGGAAAAATCAGTTATTGCTCTTGAAGAACTTGGAAAACTTGTATTATTTAAAGAAGTTAACCAAAAATTAAACCAGACAAATGACTATGAAGCGTTATTCTCATCTGTTAAAGAATACGTTTCCCTTTTGGTGTTGTTGAAACGCTTTAATTATATTGTAAGCGAAAAGCTAATAAAAGAGCTGACGGCAAAAAAACATCTGCCGCCTTTTAAAATGAGTTATGCTGAATGTGCAATTCAATTTCTGCTTGACGGAGAAATAATAACAGAAGAACAAAAAGCTGAAATTTTAGATATACTTAAAAATAATTCGGTTTACGAAAAGAGGAAAGTTACCCTTGATTTAAACGAAAAATTAAAACGTGCTTTAATATCATCTGTTGGAAAGTTGGAAAGTATTAAAAAAATCGCCCAAAGCGAAACAAAAGCCTTGGGAGAAAAACTGAGAATGCTTGTTTTAACAGATTACATAAAAAAAGAAAACGTTTCAAAAATCGCAACAGAAGACGTTTTTAATTCCGTTAACGTTGTCAGCATTTTTGAAACGATACGAAGAGAAACGGAGGGCGTTAAAATTGGTGTTTTATCGGGAACGCTTGTTATTCTTCCAAATTCCATTGATTTATCCCAGATAAAACACAGAAAAGAACAAATAGAAAATACAGAATACAGCGTTGTTGAGTTTTCAGGCTCAACGCATAAAGCTGTTGATTACGTTGGAAAACTGTTTGAAATGGGTGAAATTCAAATACTTGTTGGAACGAAATCTCTTCTTGGAGAGGGATGGGATTCACCTTGTATAAATTCATTGATTTTAGCGAGCTTTGTTGGTAGCTTTGTTCTTTCAAATCAGATGCGCGGACGTGCAATTCGTATGTATAAAAACGATCCTGAAAAGACGGCAAATATATGGCATCTCGTAACTATCGAGCCTGAATATTTATTGAAAGAAAAAAATAGCCAAAAAATTAAAGAATATATGAAACAAGATGAGCGTGAGCTTATTTCTTGCGACTATGACGTTTTAAAAAGGCGTTTCGACTCGTTTATGGGACCGAATTACTCAACGGGCGTTATTGAAAGCGGAATAGAAAGAATTACTGCAATTAAACCTCCGTTTAACAAAGAGGGAATCACAAGAATAAACGATGAAATGTTAAAACTTTCCGCAAAAAGAGGGGAGGTTAAATCAAAATGGAAAGGAGAGGTAACAAATTCCAAATTCAACATTGCTGTTGAAACAGAAGTTCCAAAGGAAAAGAAAGCTCCCGCTATTACGTTTTGGGATATTACCTTTAGTGTCGCTGTTTTTTCAATTCAGCTTATTTTGATATCGATTTTATTGATAGCAATTTTAAAAGGCAGCAAAACCTTTGCTTTATTAACTCTTGCTGTAATGATTGTTTTATCGGTTGTTTTATTTAAAGGAATTAAAAAGATATCATCTCATTTCAGCCCTGCAAATTCTGTTAAAACCCTTGGAAAAGCAGTATACAAAACCCTTTACCAATGCGATTTAATTTCTTCCTCCGCAAAGGTTGAAGCTCTGACAAACAAACAAAATACTTTTGTTTCTTTACAGCTTATAAACGCATCCGTTCACGACCAAAATATTTTCAACACTGCTATGGCTGAAATGCTTTCTCCCATTGAAAACCCACGATATATTTTGATAGCTAAGACAATATTCAAAAAATATAATTATAAACTTTCTTTTGCTTGTCCGTCTATAATAGGAAAAAAGAAAGAAAACGTTGAACTTCTTGCGGAAAATTTAAAGAAATCAACGGGAAATTTTGAACCTGTATATACCCATCGTGAAAACGGACGACAGCTCATACTGAAATGCAGAAAAAAATCATATATAACCTTAGACGAAAAGCAGATAAACAAAAAATATAAGGTTTCCCATTGGAATTAAACGTATATTTTTATCTTAAGAAAATAAAGCTCAGATAAATGAGGTGATTTAACGTGTTTTCTTCAAAGCTGAATACAAAATTTTACATTGTTTCAATACTTCTTTGTGTTTTCACTGCACTTTGTTGGTGTATGGTTTATTCTTTTTTCAGCGGTGAAATTTTGGTAGATAATAAACAACCGTTCAATGAGGAAAAATGGTTTTTTATTGCTTTGTGTATCGTTCTTATATCTTGGACAATATCTGCATTTTCCTTGTTAAGACAAATAATATCGGGTTACGCCTTTTGTATGGACGAAAATGGTATACATTCCACGTCAACGGCAATTATTATTTTTTCTCTTGTATTTGTTATTCCCGTGAGAACTATTCCATATTCTGCAATAGAACGAATAGAAAAGGAAAAAGGGGCATTTACGCTTATTTTAAGAAAATCAGAAATTGACGTTTTTCCGCCTTTCAGATTATTTATGTCTAAGAGATACCATCTTTTTTACGGTTTCACTGTGGAAAAGCACGAAAGAGTAAAAGAAGAGCTTAACCGATTTATTAAACTTTGAATTAAGTGTAAGGAAAAGTTGTTATGAATATCAAGTCTTTCTTGAATTTTTATACCAAAAAAGTAAAATGATTTTATAAAGAAAACAATCTTGTTCTTGGTGGAACTGTTAAGAGTTCAAACCAACTTGATATTTGTTTGGCTGAAAAATTATATTATATGCCTTTGAATCTTTTGATTCCGCAGATTTTTTATTCACGCAACCAGCTTAGAAAAAAATACGTTTCTATGTATCAATCTATCAATTTATATAAAGAAAAAGCGGGAATAAGATGTCTTGGAAACGTTGAGAGCGTTTCTATTGTAACAAAAAACAAAAAATGTTATTTACAGCTGCCTATGGAGGTTATTCGTGAAATGCCTTTGGGAATATAAAACGTTAAAGAGGCTATGAAGAATTAGAAAAGATATGAAGAATCAGAGAGGTTAAAAAAGATTATTTATGGCTAATTATTGGGGATATGTCCAAAACGAAAAATATAATATAGGATTAACGGGGCAAACGATTTTTGTTTATGATAAAAACGGAAACGAGGTTGCCAAATTTAAAGACCTTAATTATGTATATTATGCCGCAATATCACCCAACGGCGATATATTGGCGGTTAAATCTTCCGAAGGAAGAATGGCTTTTTATTCTCTTGATAATATGTCTTTAATAAAAAAATTCCGTTTCGCGAAAATGTCTGAAAGCTCAAGCGGAAATCTTTGCTTTTCTCCCGATGGTAAAAAGCTATATAACATTGAAGGAAATATCAATCCTTGCAATAGATCGGTTTCAATTTACAATATGACAGAATTAACACGTGAAAAGAGATTTTTTTATGAAGAAGAAAATCTCTCGGTTCAAATGGTGGAATATGGAAAGGAAACAAATGAAATTTATCTTTTAGGATATCTGAGAGATAAAGAAACGGGAGTTGCTTCGGAATATTTTGTTGGAAAATTGAAAGACGACACCCTGAAAGAAGTTGCTTCTATTTCACAAAAAACACATATGTTTTATGACCAATATAAGCATTTAGAAGCCCTTGGTTTCACTGAAAAAGCGTATAAATGGTCGTATATCGATATGGAGCTTGAAAAGCTGAAAAAAGGACAGTTTTCTCTTGAAAATCTTTGGAAAAAGTATTTTTTTATTTGAAACAGCTTTAAATCTGATTCAAACTTTTAAAAGCAAGTTTAACTTATTTATTTTCAAAACTATACCAATTTCCTCACATCTTTGTCAGAATAGAAACCGTTAAAGAGGCTATGAAGAATTGGAGAAACAATGCTGAAATTTTTCTTTATTGATTAGCTGAAATTTTTCTTTATTGATTAAATAAAAAAATGCCCCCTGCTTTGAAACCTAAAGAGAGGGCATTTCTTGTTAAAATGAGCTATTTGAATAGGATTTTTACAAAACTTTTCATCTGTAAATACATCAAAATAACGGTTATGAATATCTGTTTTTTCAGTTCTTACAAATAAAAACATTATTAAAAAATGAAAATTCAACCCTTGAAATTCAGCTTTTCAAACAGCCAATTTAAAATTGTTATTTTTTCGGTTATAGTATGAACCTCAACGGACAT
This sequence comes from Eubacteriales bacterium, assembly GCA_045578045.1. Taxonomy (GTDB): domain Bacteria; phylum Bacillota; class Clostridia; order Oscillospirales; family CAG-382; genus SIG653. The sequence continues at coordinate 5,191 of JAZNJM010000053.1, forward strand.
TCCAATTTGCAGCTTTTTTTCATCTCCGTTTTTGCCTTTTAAAGAAGATTTTGGAATACAGCTCTTGGCTTTATAATACTTTCTTCCGTCATTTTGATTTATAAATGAATCGGCAGAAATGTACGTTATTTCTCCGTTAATTTTTTCGTATTGGGTTGAAGATATTGAAGTGAAAATAAACTCTGTTTTTTCACCAACTTGAACGTTAGCTATTTCATATTCAGGAATATACATTTCCACAACGTATTTATCTGTGTTAGGAACTATTATTCCTATTTCAGCACCTGCTGATATACTTTCTCCCGCTATATATTCTTTATAATAAGTTACCACGCCATCAGACAAAGCGGTTATAGATGTATTTTCAATGGTTTTATCAATACTTTCTGATTGATTTTTCAGAGTATTTAATTCTGTATATAGCGATTTCAGAGTTTCATTCAGGTTGAGACAGTAAGAATTTTTTATTTGTTCTAAAGATAAATCGGTGTTTTGCGGTGTTTCCAAATGTTCTTTTTGAGAATTATAAAGGTCGAGTTGTTTTTCTAATGATGAAATTTCAGATTTTTTCGAAGAGATAACCTCATCTAATTGTGAAATAAACTCCAGTTTAATTAATTCCAAATCTGCTTTTGAAGCTCGGACAGATAAATCAGCTTCTTCAACCATTGCGGAAGTTACGCCTGAAACATTTTCTTCCAAATGTTTCTTTAAAGATTCATATTGCAATTTAGCCGCAGAATAAACTATTTTTGCTTTTTCAACAGACAATACGTATTTGTCATACAATAAAGAAATACTTTGATCATTTCCTTTGTATTTTTTTTCATTCTTAACAGAGTTGTAAAGCTGAACGTAGCTATTGTATTCTTTGTTAATGTTATCTATTTTTTCTTTTATTGACAATATAGAAGCGTTTAGCTCATCTAAAGACATATCTTGCTTATTCTGCGTTTCTTTAAGCTGTTGAAGAACGTTTTTTATTTCTGACTCATAGCTTTTATAATAATAATAAAAAACCGCATCTTCTTTTTCATCAAAAACATTAGAATCTTTTTTTATAGAATCTATGAGCTTTTTATAATTTTCAATTAAAGCGTTTTGAGAGATAATTTTAGAGTCAATTGCTTCTTTATCTAATAAATACCCCTCATTGTCAATTAATAACAACACATCTCCTTTCTTAACTGTTTCTCCGTTTTTAACAAGTATTTGAGAAATATTTCCCCAAAGTATTGACGTGATTTTTGCACACTCTTTTTCGGGGCGAATTTCTCCTGCTGATACAACGTAATTTTCAATTTCTCCAAAACTTGCAAATACTAACGCAACAACGGTGAAAACAGCAACGAAGAAGATAAAACCGCTAATAGCAAAAGGAGTTTTTTTCATCATAACTTCTTTGCTGTCGGAAAGGTCGGACATATTAAATATTACTTTCCTCATTTTTGCACCTCATATTCCGTTGGAAGCTGTTCTCTCCATAAATTGCAGTATTTCTTTCCAAGCTGTATTAATTCTTTATGAGAGCCTTGTTCAACAATCTGACCGTTTTCCATTACGAAAATTTTATCGCAACGCATAACAGTGCTCAAACGGTGGGCAATTATTATAGTGGTTATGTTTTGCGGTAATGAATTTATAGTATTTTCAATCGCTTTTTCCGTTATTGAGTCAAGGTTGCTTGTAGCTTCATCTAAAATAAGAATATCAGGCTTTTTTAATAAGGCTCTTGCAATTGCTAAACGCTGTTTTTGTCCTCCAGACAAATTTGCGCCATTTTCTTCAAGCAGAGTTTCATATCTTAAAGGCAACCTTTCAATAAATTCAGATGCCTTGCTCAATTTACAGGCTTGAATAATATCATCCATTTTGGCTTCTTCATTTCCTAATTTAAGGTTTTCGTGTATAGTTCCGCTAAACATAAAAGTTTCTTGAGAAACGTAGGAAATTCTATCTCTGAGATATTCAATGTTTATATCTTTTGCGTTATATTCGCCAAAACAAATCGAACCTTTTTCCCAATCGTAAAATCGCATAAGAAGTTTAACAAGCGTTGTTTTCCCCGAACCGCTTTCTCCAACAAATGCAATTTTTTCACCTGGATTTATTGTCATATTTATATCTTTTAACACCAATTGACGAGTTCCATACCTGAAATCTAAGTTTGAAATATTAATCGGTTGTATTAATGAAACGTTTTTTAACTTTTTATCATCATTTTCATCTTTTTCTGATGAAAGCTCTAATATTTCTGATAATCTTTCCGCGGCAACTAATGCGGTTTGCATAGTGGGTTGAAGATTAATAAGATTTTTTATAGGTGTTAAAAAATATCCAAGCAATGCGTTAAAGGTTATTAACTGTCCAACGCTCATTTCACCATTCAATACCGCAGAAGCACCAACCCATAAAATTACAATTTCTCCAATTGAAGCAATAGCACCCGTTAAGCATTGCTGACTATTTGAGAAAAATCCGTTTTTAAAAACACTTTTCAGAAATTTTATAAATAGCTTTTCTGTTTCGTATTGAGATTTTCTTTCTCCGTTAAAGGATTTAACAGTTTCTATTCCATTTAAGGATTCAACGAGATATGAAGTAACCTGTGAGTTTTCCTCCATTATTTTTTCGTTTATCTTTTTTATTGGGTTATTATAGCAAAATACAACAATTCCATAAAGAATAAGCATAATAACTGCAATCAAAAAAAGCATTGGATTTTGAACGTATAATATTATTCCTCCAACTATCGCCATAACAGTATCAATCATAATCGTTAATGCTGCTCCTGAAATAGCGTCTCTGATTTTAGAAGCGTCCATAAAACGAGATACAATTTCACCTATTTTTCGCGTTCCAAAAAAATTAACGGGAAGGCTTAATACGTGTTGATAATATCCTAAAATAAGTGGTATATCCAGCTTTTGACTTAAATATAAAAGCAAATGATTCCTAAAATATTCAAGTATTATTTTAAAAACGTATAGAATAATAACACAGATAGATACAACGTTAAGCGTTCTTTTTAAAGAGCTTGTCAAAACGTCATCCATTAAAAATTTGAAATAGAAAGAGGCAACAATACCAAAAGCAGTTATCAGCAAAGAAGAAAGAAAAATGCTTAATAACATTCTTCTTTGCGGTATAAGCAGACTGAAAAAACGAGATAAAGAGCCTTTCGTTTCGTTTTTCTTTTCAAATTTTGAATTAGGAACGAGTAGTATTAAAACGCCCGTCCAAATTTTGAAAAAATCTTCGGGAGTATATTTAACTATTCCTTTCCCTGGATCTGCTATGATTATCTGCTTTTTAGTAATTTTATGTATGACAACGTAATGTAATAGCTTTCCGTCTATAACAACGTGAGCTATGGCGGGGAGAGGAAATTCACTAAAAAAAGCGTCTTGGTTTCCCTTAACGCCTTTAGCAGTAAATCCCAGCTGTTCTGCCGCTTTTACCATTCCATATGCATTTGTTCCTTGTTTATCAGTTCCTGCTATTTCACGAATTTGAGATATGGAAATCTTCAATCCGTATTGCTTCGATACGGTCGCAAGACAAGCTGCACCGCAATCTGTTATATCGTGTTGTTTTATACAATAGTATTTCATACCTATTTCCAACCGTTTTTTAAAGTCTGATTGAATTTTATTTTCCTGATAGAATTGATTAAAAAAGTACATACATTTTAAGTTATGTATTTAAATCTCTTTGCCTACAGCAATAGTACGGTTATCCTTTATTATTTTTGCTACTGATTTTATATACAACCGCAAAAATTACGCCGCAAATAAAACCGACAATCATATATTTATACACAACATCACTTCCTTTCAAAAACTATAGAATTTATATGTTCAATTCTTTTATTAAAACTTGGATGTGATGATACCGCAGATAAAAAAGCATTTTCTTTTTTGTCGTTAAGATTATATATCTTTTTCAGCACTGAAGCAAAAAGTTCTTTCTCGCCTGTTGCAATCACAGAGTATTTATCCGCTCTGTATTCTTGAAAATGCTGTAGCCTTCTATATCCTGTAAATGCAATTATACAGAATATAAATAACACAATAAAACCAGGAACAATTTTCAATGCTAAATAATCAAATAAACAGCAGATGGTATAAAGCGCTATCAGAGATATATTAATGAATATTAATCTTTTTTCCAAGTCAAAATATTTTACATGTCCACATTCATGTAAGAGCAAAGAGAACACTTCTTCATCTGTTGCATTTTCAATGAAATAATTTGAAATAAAGATATGTCTGCTTATATTAGTTCCTGTTGTAATAGCGTTAGCACTTTTAGTTTTAGTGCTTTCGTAAACATGAATTTTATATTTATAATTACATTTCTTGTAAAGTTGTTTCAATATATTTTCATTTTTAAACTCACTGGTTTTATTCATTTTAATAATAATATAAGGATGCGCATATTGATATATCCATGTGCATAAAATGCAAAAAGCTATAAATATATAATCGTCAATACTTTTAGATGCGTATCTTAATTGAAATATCAATAATAAAGTGATATATACAAATAAATAATTTCGCACACTCTCAAAAAAGTATTCTCGTGTTGTTATGCTTAAAGTACGTATTTTTTTGATTCTTTCAAACAAAATAAAAGAATCAAACATTGAGATTAAGACATATAACGTACAGGATAGCAAAATGCTAAATACATTTGTCATACTATAATTTTTTTCCAACAAGAAAATCACTCCTCTTGATAGAAAAATGTTTATTAAAGCTTTTATCTTTGAATAAATGTTTGAAAAAAGCAAAAAATTATCTTTTGTCATTTTTCTTGTGAAAAAAATCATCAGTAATGTCATCTGTATTTTACTCCTTTATAAGTAAAGCGTAGTACCCAAAAACTGTATTTGAAATTTGGGCACTACGCCTTGTCATTGCGCTAAACTAAATATGTATTACCACCAGCCGCACACGAGGTAAAGAGCAGCTCCGCCTAAAGCGCCGCCGACAGCACCAGGTACTGCACCAGCACCGCCACCTGCAACAGCACCTCCAACAGCGCCGCTCACAGCGCCTCCAACGATGTTTCTACCAAATTCTTTCCAGCTCCATGCACCACCGTCAAGGGTTTGCATTTCATCGAAAGACATTTCTGTAAAACTGTTTGTTTTAATCATATCCATGATTTTATACCTTTCTGTTATATTATATTTATACTAAGGCATAATAATCACAAAGCCGTACGCTCTTTGGAAAATTATACCATAATACCAATTAAGAATCAATACATTTTGTAAAAAATATTTTTTATTACTATTTTTTCGACCTAATTCAACAAAAATTATAAATCTTTTACACCTACGTATATTTCCATAATCATTTCATCAATTTCGGAAGGAGTATTCGCACCTTTGACCGTTACCATAATTGCAGGTGTTATGGGCTGATAATTTTTGCTTTTCATAAATTCGCCAAGCATTGTCATTGCTTTATCTGATTGACTGGGGGTTCCCTCTATTCGAATCATTAAGGCATTGTTCACTTCAAAATGCTCTATTATTTCAAAAGGGGGCTGACAATCAAATCTTTTTTCTAAAGGCACAAAAATATCAATATCTATATATGTAATACCATCTTTCGCTTCTATATTTCGTGTTGCTGTAAATATGTGCCAACTTTTTTTAACGTTGTTTTCTTTTAATAATTGTTCAATTTTTAAAAAAACTTCATTTATTTCCGTTTGCGTACATAATGAGTTGTAATGAAGAACGTTATCAACTTTTAACGCGGTATTTTCAACAATTTCACTTATCATAGGCTTTATAATTACAAATTGTCCTCTCCGTTTTATTCTTCTTTTCTTTTTTATAATACTAATATGTAATTAAAGATTTATCTATCGTATATTTTTGCAAAGTCTTCCAATTCATAAAAATAGGAAAAAACAATAAATTTATAATAAAAAGTGTCTTTTCGTTACTGCTTTTTTATTATAGTACAAATCTTTACTAAAGTCAATAGTTTTTAGTAAAAATATTTATTATTTTTTGTAGTAAATAATTTTACTTGATATAATAATTATAAAAGATTTAAAATTGCTTTGTATAATAATTATAAAAATTAAAAAAGGATATCGTTTTAAAATGCATTATAAATCATACAAATTGTGATATTAACTATTAAAACATAATATAACACTATGGGTATGGGCTTTTATATGGATTATATCTATCAGAAAAGAATCAGGGATTTAAGAGAGGACAATGATAAGACACAACAGGAGATTGCAGACATCTTAGGAACGTCTCAGACTATGTATGCAAGATACGAAAGAGGGGCAAATGAGCTTCCTATTCATCATTTGTTGACACTTTGCAAATATTATGACGTTAGTGCTGATTACGTTTTAGGCTTATCCGAAAAAGATAGTTCAGAAATAAAAAAAAAATCTAAAAGAGAAAGTTTAACAGACAATTGAGCGAAACAAATAAAAAAATCTGGCAAAAAACGGAGCTGAATCACTAAAAAGTGATGTTTTACACCGTTTTTTGCCAGATTTTATATCATTTTTTTATAGATAAATATGCAAAAGCTAAACAAATTATCTAAAAAACTTGATAATAAAACTAAACGTATGAGTATATAAAAGCTAAACAAATTATCTAAAAAAACTTGATAACAAAACTAAACGTATGAGTTATTTTGTTTTATTGTGTTTGTGTATAAATTTCATTATAAAGGGTAAACTAAAAATTCCATTTAAAAAAAGTGCAATTATATATACCACAGATAGAATTAAACAAACAATATTCTCTCTACCTAACACGGCAACACATATCATAGGAGCTCCCATTAGAGTAAGAAACAAAGAACGTTTAGCCGCGGGCGTTTTTATTAACTTTTCATTATCATTTTGTTTACGCATAGTAGTTGCTTTCCTTTTAATTAAAATTCAATAGTAGATATTAAAACAAAATTACTATGAACTTACTTTGCCTTGGAAGTTTATAGATTCTTTTCATTAATAGTAATTATAAACGCATAGGGTATTAATATATTAAACCAATATTGAATAAACAATCATAATGCACTAAGAGAACATATAAATCATTGTTTTTTAGCCATTAAATAATTTAATATAACTATGCAAGTGCAACAAAAAGCGGCAAGACAACACACTGCAAGTTTAAAAGAAAATCCGCTTAAAATACTGCACGAAAGAATAACTATAAATAATACAGAAACTAATATTGACAACGCTTTCATAATTTTAAGTCTTTTCATATGACGTTACTCCTTATTTAAATTCGCTTGTTCGTGTACCTCTTTTTATAAATATTATTTAAAGGCACAATATTCACAAAGCAGTACGCTCTTTGAGAAATCATATCATAATATCCGCAAAAAATCAATATATTTCTAAAAAAATGTGTATGTTATTAGAAAAATATTTATCAATTTGAAAATCATTAACGCATGTGTATATTTCCGAAACCATTTTACCAATTTGAAAAAATAATCACGTGAATATTTTACGAAGCCACACTATAACGTGAGATGCAAAACCGTGGCTACAGCTTCCCGTGGGTTGCAACATTTCCCAAAGAGTTCCCGTTTTCTCTTCCATATATCCAAAAAAGCCTTCAATATCTTTAAGGACTTTATCAAACAGTCCTTCATTGCATAATATGTCCATTCTCAGATAATTACCGATAAACGTATTAGAAGCGTGTATCTCTTTCCATTTACCCGTTTTTGCTCTTTCTGCCCCAAAATCATTGACAAGAACGTTAAACAATTCCGAATGAGTTTCTTTTGTGGCACAACCAAGATAAAATGCATAATACTGACACGTTTCAGTTATATCCGTCTCCACAACTTGAAGACCCCCGTCTTCATTTCTAACAGCATGGTCGTGATAAAAACCGTTAAAGAAAGATTGTTTTTCAATCTCTTCTTTTATTTTTTTTGCTTTTTTAGAATATTCTTCATCATAAAGAACGCTGATGGCGTTAAGCATTCTTGAATAAAGCATATTTGTTGGATAGTTTACGTCTTGAACAAAAGAATTTGCGGGAGACCATTCAACGAAAATCCATCCGTGTAGTTTTTCAAGAAGTCCGCTTTCGTTTTCAAATTTTTCAAAATATTTAACAAGGTCAAAAACTCTCTTTTTCGCCTTTTCAATCAATTCTTTATCGCCTGTTCTGTTGAAATATTCCTCAAGCTCAAGAACATACCACATTGCCCAGTTTGGAATAAATTCACCAGAAAGAAAATCAGCCGGATAACACATTGGTATCATTCCATCTTCAATATGCTCAAATCTTTCAGGCATTAAAAAGTTTTCAAGAAAGCATTTTTCAACAACAGATTTTCCCGTTAACTCCCTCTCAACTCTTGACGTGAAAAAGCTATCACAAAGCCATCCCGCTCTTTCTCTTGAAGCACAGTCCATATAAATATCAAGAAC
>JAZNJM010000054.1:0-15512 GCA_045578045.1 Eubacteriales bacterium
ATAATTTAATTTAAACAATAATTTCATTTCAGTCTCGCATTAAACAATAATTTGACTTCAACCGAGTTAGCGTCTGCTAACTCAAAAGCCCTAAATTTCTGCTGTAGCTTTGTATTATGAAAAATTTTGATATAATCAAAAATTATTCAACAACAATAGCTTCAGCCAACTGATTATCTATATTGTATCTTGCATCTTTTATAGAAACAACACAACTGCTTTTCATTCTTGAAACAACAGTGATAGCTTCTCCGCTATAACATCCGAGAGAGAACAAAAAAGCATCAAGCTCTTCATCGTCAGTATTAATTCTATTTATAATATATTCTTTTCCTTCGTCAACTTCGTTTAAAGTTTGTTTCGCCATAATATCACCATAAAGTTTAAAATCGAGTTATATGAAAACTATGTAAATATAAGAAGATTTTAAAAACTCGCTTTTTTACAAAATTCTTTAATTCAGATAATTTCTGTATCTGATTAATATAATTTGAGTAATCTGATTCAGATAATATCAATAACAGATAACATAAATAAATTTAATTAGCATTAGCTAACCATCAAGGTTAAAATAAACGTTAGCTTTTGCTAACTTTTGAGATTATATCATATAAAACAGATGTAGTCAATACTTTTTTTTGTCATTTACAAAAATTCACAATATGTTAAAAAATAATAGCTTTGCAGAAACAGGCTTGTGCATAACCTGTTTCCGCTATTCTATTAAGAAGGATATCTCCGATTTGGGCTTATTAACCTTAAACGTTTTTTTCGGAGACATACAAGCGTTGCTCAAAGGACAAGATGAGCAATTCTTGTTGCAATTGGAATTACTTTTTATATTTTTAGTTTTTCTTTTCATCACTATGGCAATGATGAGAAGAACAACAGCGAGAACAAACAATATGGGAATAACAATAGGAAATATGTTTTCAAAAATTTTTGTTTTCATATTATAAACTCCCACGTATTCTATATATTTAATTACTTCATTCAGTTAGCCTCTGCTAACTGAATGAAGTATAACACAATTTTTTCTTTTTGTCAAGAGGGTTTTATAAATTATTTTAATCTATTTTAATCTATTTTAAGCAACAGTATGCCCTCGGTTGTATATTGAAATTTAACGTTATAGTTTCCGTATGACATTCCGTAAATACGTGTTAAATCCTTCTGATAAGAAGGCTTTGGATCAAGGGAAAGAATAGAAACAATTTCGTCAATTATGCTTTTAGGGTATGAAGACAAAACTTCATCACAAACTGAAACCTGAATTTTATAATCTGAAAAATCGTCTGAAAAACTGCAAGTTGACTCTGGATGTGAATCTGAATATTTAACGTATGGTTTAATGTCATATATTGGTGTTTCGTCCATAAGGTCTGCGCCTGAAACTTCAAGAACAGTTCCCAAAGAGCTGTCTTCAATTATTCTTAAAAGTTTAACGGAAGAAAGTCCAAGGGAGTTTGGTCTGTTGGGTGAGCGTGTTGCGAAAACTCCAATACGCTTATTACCTCCAAGTCTTGGAGGTCTTACAGTTGGAGACCATTTTTTATCTGAAAATTCAGAAAATTCCCATATAAGCCATATGTGTGAATATTCTTCAAGTCCTCTGAATGCTTCTTTAACATTATATTCTTTTTCAAAAACAATATAAGATACAACGTTACATATTCCGCTTTGACGAGGAATACCAAATTTTTCTTTAAAGCTGTTTTTAATTTTCGCTATTGGGAATATTTCCATTTTATAAAACTTTAGCTAAGAAAGATTTTAATCTTTCAGACTTAGGATTTTCAAATATATCCGAAGGCGTACCTTCTTCAACAATAACTCCTTCGTCCATAAAAATAACTCTTTCTCCAACTTCTTTTGCAAATCCCATTTCGTGAGTAACAACAACCATCGTCATTCCGCTTTTTGCAAGGTCTTTCATAACGTCAAGAACTTCTCCAACCATTTCTGGATCAAGAGCAGATGTTGGTTCGTCAAATAATAAAACAGTTGGTTTCATACATAATGCACGAACTATGGCAACACGCTGTTTTTGTCCGCCTGAAAGCTGAGAAGGGTAGGCGTTTGCTCTGTTTGAAAGTCCAACACGTTCAAGAAGGGCTGTTGCTTCTTCAATAGCTTTTGCTTTTGGAATTTTAAGTAGCTTTACAGGAGCTAAAATAAGATTGTCAAGAACCGTTTTATGTGGAAAAAGATTAAAATGTTGAAAAACCATTCCCATTTTTCTTCTATGCATATTGATATTAACCTTTGGATTGCAAATATCAACGCCTTCAAAGAAAATATTTCCAGATGTTGGCATCTCTAAAAGGTTAAGAGAACGTAAAAAGGTGGATTTTCCACTTCCCGAAGGACCAATAACAACGAGAACTTCTCCTTTTTTTATACTTGTGTTAATTCCGTCAAGAGCTTTAACTTTTCCTTTGTTATAATGCTTTTTTAAATCAACAACGTTTATTATATTTTCATTGTTAAGAGAAACTTTATCTTTCACTCTTACGAAGTCTCCTTTCAAGTATTCCAACGAGCTTGGTGAGTATAATGACGAGAACGAGATAAATGAGTGCAACGGCAATAAGCGGCATAAATGCTGAGAACGTATTACCTCTTATCATATCTCCTGCTTTTGTTAAATCTGTAATTGCAACGTATCCCGCAACAGAAGTTTCTTTTATCAATACAATAAATTCGTTACAAAGGGAGGGCAAAACAGTTTTAAATGCCTGAGGCAAAATTATATGATACATTGTTTGAGGATAATTAAAGCCAAGGCTTCTTCCAGCTTCAAACTGTCCGTTGTCCGTTGACATAATACCGCCTCTGATAATTTCTGCAACGTATGCCCCCGAGTTTATACCGAAAGAAATTATAGCAACTAATTCTCCGTTATTAGAAGATGCAAAAACAATAAAATACATAATCAGAAGCTGAACAACCATAGGCGTTCCTCTGACAACGGTAAGATATAATTTACATAATGCATTTAATATGGAAATGAAAAAGTAACCAATACCGCCACGTTTTTTCATTGATTCTTTGTTTTTGTCAAAAGTCGAGCGAATTGCGGCAATAACAACACCAATAACAATACCTATAATAAGAGCAAAAAACGTTATTTTAAGCGTAACCCAAAGACCGTCTGCTAAGAGCTTCCATCTGTCTTTTTCTATAAAACAACGAACAAATTCATATTTAAGGTCTAAAAACCAATCTTCTATTTTTTGAAGAAATCCATTCATAAACATTCTCCGAATTATTAAATTAATAGTTATCAATGAAAAAATAAGAGAGTCCACAGAAAAAGTATAGAGCGGAAATAATCCGCCCTATACCAAAATATAAATAAAATTATTCAGCTTTGGATTCTGCGGAATCAGCAGGGATATATTTGTTGATAATTTTATCAATAGTACCGTCTGCTTTAAGTTCTTCCAATGCTTTGTTAAGGTCTTCAAGGAGCTTTGCGTTATCTTTGCTAACGCAGATAGCGTAATCTTCATCTGTGTATGAGCCATCAAGAATTTTGAGACCTTCGTTTGCTTTAACAAAGGATTTTGCAGGTTCGTTGTCAATAATAACAGCAACGCATTTTCCCGTTGTGAGAGCTAAAATTGCATCAGCACCGTTTTTATATCTGAGAATATTTTCTTCGCCGAATCCTGATTTTGCAACTGTATCGGAAGCATAGATGTCGCCCGTTGTGTCTTGTTGAACTGCTATCTTAACGCCTTCTTTAACGGAAACATATTTTCCTTCTGCATCCTTGTTATAAAAATCGTCAACACATGTGTATTCAGAGCCTTCTTTAACGATAACAGACTGAATACCTTTAGCGTATGTATTTGTGAAATTAACGCTTTTTTTGCGTTCATCCGTAACTGTCATTCCAGCCATACCCATATCATACTTGCCAGACTGAACTCCGCTGATAATTGAACCAAATTCAACGTTTTCGATTTTTAAGGTCATACCTAATTTTTTTGCAAGCTCTCCTGCAATTTCAACGTCAATACCTGCAAATTCGTTTCCTTCCATATATTCGTAGGGAGGGAAGTTAGCGTTTGTTGCCATTGTTAAAACTTTTTCATCTTTGCTTCCGCATGATGAAAGAGCGAGAACGGAAACAAGCATCAAAGATGAAAGTAAAATTGCGATAATCTTTTTCATTGTCTAAACCTCTTTTTTTATATTTTTTCATTGCTTTCCACATTTTATCATAAATCTTTTTTGCTGTCAATACTTTTGTCGAATTTAAAGTTTTTGTTTTTTTGGAGTGAATTATATTGGTTGTGAAACTGATATTTTTGCTTATTTTTATATTAAAATATATTAAAAATCCGTTATTGTATTGAAAAAAGAAAATAATTATGCTAAAATAAATAAAATTCAATATTTATTTTTGGAGGACAAAATGACGAAAGAAGAATTATATACCGTTGCCCTTAAAGCTACAAAATTTTCATATGCACCATATTCAAAATTTAAAGTTGGAGCAGCCCTTATGGTTTCAAACGGCGAAATTTATACGGGATGTAACGTTGAAAACGCTTCTTATGGCGGAACAATCTGTGCAGAAAGAACAGCTGTTGTTAAAGCTGTTTCCGATGGACATACAGAGTTTAAAAAGATTGCTATTGCAGAATCAAATGAGGGTGATTGTACTCCTTGCGGTTTTTGCAGACAGGTTCTTTCAGAATTTTCCAAAGATGGCTCTCTTATTGTTGTTTGTAAAATAAACGGAGCTTTGCAGGAAATACCGTTGAAAGAGCTTTTGCCTCATAGCTTCACTTTTTGATTTTTGTTGTTTCAAGCTATTGACAAACACAAATATTTGTGATATAAAATTATCAATCGAATAATTTTTGATATAGAAAATACGGTTTGAAAAGTTGTTAACTTAGTAGATGAAAAGGGAATCAGGTTCGAATCCTGAACAACCGCCATTACTGTGTTTGACGAGAGGAAATGCGTATCCATTGGGGAAACCTGAGAAGGAGCATTTTTTGCGTTTTATCGCTTTGTCATAAGTCAGGATACCTGCCGTATTTTTATGGGTTTAACACGTTTTGGGCGCGAAGAGTGCAACCGATTTATCAGAGCTTATTGCTTTGCGGTTCATTTTTCGCAAGGTTTTTGTGTTTTGCTATAAATCCGTTGTGCTCTCCCGACCTCAGAATCGGGGGAGCTTTTATTTTTAGTTATTAACGGAATAAATAAATTCTTCTCCAAAGAAAAACGTGGTATTTTTTAAGAGAGGAGGTATTTTTGAAATAATGAAAAAAACGTTAAAAACCATTGATAAAGATAAGTTGAGCTGGGCGGTAGAGCAACTTAAACAAAAATACGAGTCTCTTGGAAGGATTCCCAAAAAAGAAGATTTTGATGAACAAACGAGAGCACGTATTAAATCATTTTTAGGACCTTGGCCGAGAGCCTTGGAGACAGCGGGATTAAAAATTAAAAAAACAAAGGAGTAAAAAAATTATGAATTTAAAATCTTTTTCTAAAAAAACAATAGCAATTTTTTCTTGTGTTATGATGGTTATTATTTCCTCTTTGTATGTATCTGCAAATGATAAAACATTTGTATACGTTTCTATTGCAAACGGGGATCTTGTTTTATCTTATGAGAAAATAGAAGTTACAGATATTGATAGTGATGGTGAAATAACAATAAACGATGCTTTATATTCTGCTCACGAAAAACATTTTGACGGTGGGGCAGAAGCTGGATATGCTTCATCATCGGGAGAATATGGGTTAAAGATTGATATGTTATGGGGAATAGATAATAACGATTCCTACGGATATTATGTAAATAACACTTCTGCAATGTCTTTAGGTGATAAAGTTAAAAGCGGAGACCACGTATACGCTTTTTTATATAAGGATTTAACAAGCTGGTCGGATACTTATTCATATTTTAATATCTGCAAAAAGGATATAAAAGCGGGTGAAAAACTTGATATGATTCTTTCATATTGTGGTTATGATGAAAGCTGGAATATGATTTCACTTCCTGCGGAAAACGCAAAAATAACGATTAACGGAAAAGAAACAGAGATAAAAACAGACAAAGAGGGAAAATTCAGCGTAGATTTTGATAAAGATGGACTTTATATTTTAAGTGCAGATTCTGATACACAAAATCTTGTTCCCGCTGTTTGTGTTGTCAAGGTTTCAACCGATTCTTCTGACGTAACAGAACCTGCAAAACCTGGTGATACTTCAACTTTTGGTTATTTTATAGCTGCAATGGCTTCTTTCGTTGTATTAATAGTTTTCAAAACGAAAATAAAAAAATATGCATAAGCCTTTTAATATGAAAATAAAAGTATTATCTATTCTATTGGTCATCTTTTCCATTTTCAGTCTTATGCTTTTGCCTTTAAAAGTATCGTCTGAGAATGTTGAAACTGAGGATATAATAAACGGAATAATTGAATATAACGTTGAAAAAGGAAATTTTCAATCGTGTGAAGAATGGATTGAAAAATCTTTTCCCGAAAACGTTGGAATATCAACAGAATGGTACGTTTTAGCTTTATCTCAATGGGGAAAATATAATTTTTCCCCATATGAAAAAGCGTTAAATGAATATCTCGAAACCAAAAAAGTTTCTTCTGCATCAACAAGATTGAAATTTGCTTTTGTTTTGGCTTCAATGGGTTCCGAAAGTGAATATATAGAAGAAACTCTTGAAAATTCAATGGGAAAACAGGGGATAATGAGTATTGTTTACGGTTTGCATCTGCTTAATAACGGATATACTCACTCTTCATATACTGTTGAATCTGCTGTGGACGAGCTATTGAATATGCAGCTTTCAGAGGGAGGCTGGGATTTAAGAAAACAATCTATTGACGTTGACGTTACGGCGATGGTAATTCAAGCCTTATCACCATATTATTCCTTGGAGAAAGTAAAAATTGCTGTTGATAAGGCTTTGTTATGTGTCTCAAAAAAAATGCTTGATGACTGTGATTTTTCGTCATACGGAGTTCCTAATCCCGAAAGCGGATGTCAGGTTATCGTTGCTCTTTCATCCTTGGGAATAGATTTTATCTCAGACCAAAGATTTTTAAAAAACGGAAAAAACTTGCTTGATGGAATAATAAAATATAAAATGTCAAATGGTAGCTTTTCTCATTCTTCTGATATGAAAACAAATGAAAACGCAACAGTTCAGGTTTTTTATTCTTTAGTTGCATATGAAAAAATGAAAAATGGAAAAGGCAGCATATATATTTTAAATAAAAAAGAAAACGATAATGATTTATCAAATTCTAATAATTCATCACAATCATCTGAATTAATCAATTCCTCAGAATCATCTGAGTTTATCAATTCTGAAAATTCCTCTGAGCTTTTTGAAAATTCAGATGTTTCCTTGTCTGGTGAAGATGTTTCAACAGAAAGTCTCGAAGAAGAAATTGATAATAACAACGAAAAAACAGATAAAAGCAATAAAAAAAATTTAAAAATAAAAACAATTATAATTGTTTCTATATCGATTATTTACGTTGCAATTATTCTCATTTTAGTTTTCAGAAAAAAATTAAATTTTAAAAATTTTATTTTTATTTCAGTTTGCTTCTCCATAGTTATATGTATTTTTGTTTTTTCTGATATTCAAACTAAAGATTCCTACTATAATTCTGATGGTATATCAAAAGAAAATGTGGTAGGAAAGGTTTATATATCTATAGATTGCGAAGTTTTAAAAAACGTTTCTGATAACAGCTATATTCCAAAAGATGGAATTATATTAAACGAAACCGAATTTGCCATTTGCCAGGGAGAAACAGTTTACGATATTCTTGTTGAGGCTACGAAGAAGTATTCAATTCATATGGAAAATAATGGAACTGCTGAATTGGCATATATAAGCGGTATAAATTACCTTTATGAATTTGACTATGGAGATCTATCTGGGTGGATTTTCAAGGTAAACGGTGTTGAAAGCTCTGTTGGATGTTCTTCTTATGTTTTGTCTGATGGAGACGTTATAGAATGGTGTTATACCTTGAACTATGGAAAAGATATAAAATAAAAAAGGGGGGAGAGTCTTGAGAGATTTTGAGAATATAAATCCGTTTGCATTGTTTGTATATTTTGCGTGTGTAACGGTTATACCAATGTTTTTTGCCAATGGATATATTTATATAATTTCTCTTATTGGCTCTTTATCATATTACTTTTATAAAAATAAAAGTAATAATATATCGGTTCATATATTTTCCTTTTTCCTTTTTTTAGCAATTGCTTTAGTGAATCCCATTGTTTCGCATAACGGAAAAACTGTTTTATTAGTTGTTAATAACCAACCAATTACTCTTGAAGCTATAATTTATGGTTTTTATTCATCAGTTATGATTATTTCAATTTTATATTGGTTCAGAATTTTTTCTGATATTATGACTTCTGATAAAATATTATATATTTTTGATAGGTTTTCTCCTAAGTTTGCTTTAATAATCTCAATGGCTTTAAGGTATATTCCTTTATTCAAGGTTCAGGCAAAAAAAATAGAGCATACTCAGAAACAAATGGGAGAGCTAAATGAAGATACAATAATAGAAAAAATTAAAGGTAAAATCAAAGTTTTTTCTGTTATGGTAACTTGGACTAT
This sequence comes from Eubacteriales bacterium, assembly GCA_045578045.1. Lineage (GTDB taxonomy): Bacteria > Bacillota > Clostridia > Oscillospirales > CAG-382 > SIG653. The sequence continues at coordinate 8,648 of JAZNJM010000054.1, forward strand.
TGAAAATGGAATAATAACAGCTGAAAGTATGGATTCAAGAGGATATGGCATAGGAACTCGTTCACGATTTACAAAATATAGTTTTTCATTTTCAGATATATTTTTTTTATTATTATCTCTAATACTTTTTGCTTTTTCAGTTTTTTTTATTAAGGATTCTAAATTTATTTTTTATCCTGAATATTTTGTTTCTACAACAAATTTATCTGTTTTTGGATATTTGTTGTATGGAAGTCTTGCTTTAATGCCTTTGATAATTGAAGTGAAAGAGAATTTAAAATGGAAATTATTAGAACAGAAAATTTGACCTTTACCTATCCTCAAAACAATATTCCAACTTTAAAAAACGTATCTCTAAGTATAAATTCGGGTGATTTTATAACAGTTTGTGGAGCAACGGGAAGTGGAAAATCAACTTTTTTAAAAATGTTGAAAAAAGAGATTTCACCCCTTGGAAAAAAAGAGGGAAAAATTTTTTTTGAAAATATTGAAATTGAAAACCTTTCGTCTGAAAAAAGCTCGTTTTCCGTTGGTTACGTTATGCAACGCCCTGAACATCAGATAGTAACGGATAAGGTATGGCACGAATTAGCATTTGGTCTTGAAAACCTTAACCTTCCCGTTGATGTTATGGGAAGAAGAATAGCTGAAATGGCATCATTTTTTGGAATTGAAGAATGGTTTGATAAAAGCGTTCATATTTTATCAGGCGGTCAGAAGCAAATGCTGAATCTTGCTTCTGTTATGGTTATGAACCCAAAGATAATAATACTTGATGAGCCGACCTCACAGCTTGATCCAATTTCAGCACAAGATTTTATTTCAACCTTAAAGAAAATTAATAAAGAGCTTGGTATAACGGTTATTATAGCAGAACATAGACTTGAAGAACTGATTACAATAAGCGATAAACTACTGATATTCAATAAGGGAGAAGTTTTATTTTTCGAAGAACCAAAAATTGCTGTTTCAAAGATAAATAATACTTCATTAATGTCGTATATGCCGATTCCCGCAAGATATTTTGGAATTGTTGACGGAAAAGGGGATTTTCCTCTTAATATAAGGGAAGGCAGAGAATACGTTGAAAAAAGGTTTAGTGAAATAGAGCATAAAGCAGACAATAATAATAAAACTCAGATAAAATCTGAGATAGCCTTAGAATTTAAAGACGTTTATTTTAAATATGAAAAAAAGCAAAAAGATATTTTAAGCGGTATAAGTTTTTCAGTTTATAAAAACGAAATTTTTTGTATACTTGGGGGAAACGGAAGCGGAAAATCAACAACTCTTTCCGTTGCTTCTGGAATAGAAAAATCCTATTATGGAAAAGTTAAAATTTTTGATAAAAAAATCAAAGATTATAAAAGTAATGAGCTATATAACGAGGTTTCTGTTCTTCCTCAAGACGTTCAAACCGTTTTTACTGAAGATACTGTAGAAAAAGAATTAAAAGAATTAGATTCAATTCCGTTTTTTTTCAGCGATTATGATAATAAAAAAAATCAACATCCATACGATTTGTCAGGCGGTGAACAACAGCTTCTTGCATTTTCAAAGGTTTTAAAGAACAAATCAAGAATTTTGCTTCTTGATGAGCCAACAAAAGGTCTTGATCCGATAAAAAAGGAAGAGCTTATTTTTATAATCAAAGAGTTGAAGCAAAAGGGGAAAACAATAATTATTGTTACTCACGATTTAGAGTTTGCCGCTGAATGTTCCGATAGGTGTGCTTTGTTGTTTCAAGGTAAAATAATGTCTGTTGAAAATTCAAAAGATTTTTTTTGCGGAAATTCTTTTTATACAACTTCTATAAATAAAATGACAAGAGGGATTTTAAATGATATAGTAACCCTTAATGACTTAATTAAAGCAGACAGAGCTTTTTTTGAACCGAAGGGGGATATATGATAATTATAAAAAACAATAATATAAGAAAGTTTTTAAAAATTATAATTCCTCTTGTTTTAATTCCATTTGTTGTTATTGCGGGAAACCTTTTAGTTGATGAAAAAAAGCATTTGTTTGTTTCTTTAACAGTAGTTGTATTGGCGTTTGTTTTTTTTATTTCTGGAATTGAAAGAAAAAACATAGGAACGAGGCGGCTTGTTATAATTTCCGTTATGACTGCCCTTTGTGTTATAGGAAGATTTATTCCATTTTTTCAACCTATAACAGCTTTAACAATAATAACAGCCATATATTTAGGCGGAGAAAGTGGATTTATGGTTGGAGCGTCAGCAGCTTTTCTTTCCAACTTCTATTTTGGGCAAGGTCCTTGGACTCCTTTTCAAATGCTTTCTTGGGGATTGATTGGACTAATGGCAGGATATCTTGAAAAAATACTTATTAATAATAAAATATTATTGATAATATACGGTGTTTTATCGGGTATTGTGTATTCTCTTATTATGGATGTATGGTCATCTCTATGGTATAATGGAATGTTTGATTTATCATATTATAAGGCTTCAATAATAACAGCTTTGCCTTATACCTTGATATATTCTATATCTAATTTTCTGTTTCTGATGTTTTTATCAGAGCCTTTTGGAAAGAAACTTTTAAGAATTAAAATCAAATACGGAATATAAGTAAACGGCGGTATCCTTGGGAAGATACCGCCGTTTGACTTATACAAATTTATTGTGCTAAAGTTTTATCAATTGTAACAGAAGAAGAATCTGTTGATTTTATATCAAAGGTAAACGTATACGTTACAGTGCTTCCTGTTGAAAGTTTAAAGGAAACAGTAACAGTGTGAGATATAACTTCAAAGGTATCCTTTGAATAAGTTAATTTTCCCGTTGTTGATTTGATTGTATATTCTTCATCGGAGTATACTCCAAGTTTGCCTTCCATAGAGGAATATGCAACGGAATTTTTAAGAAGTGATAAAGCGTTTTCTAATGATAAAGTATAGTTCAATGCATATGAATCTGTATTTTCAGTTAAACTAAAGCTCTTGAGCTTTGAAATGTCTCCAACAGTTTCATAGTGTGGAGTTGCAAACAACGTTGATTTGTCAACAGAAAGGTTTGATGTGTTTAAATCTGTAACAACTTTTTTTCCGTTTGTTGAAACAATATATTTGGAATTTCCAATATATAAATCTTCTGTTGAAGAAACAATTCCTGATAATACTTTCTTTCTTGAAAGCTCAATTCCGTTTGAAACGTTTTTAACGTTTGTTTTCATATCAGCAGAAACAGAGCTGTTATCAAGTGTTATTGTTTCTTTATACTGAGAAGAAACCGCAGATGCAATATCATAAACTTTGTCATATGCTGTAAATGCATATTGAGTGAAAACGTTGTCAATTGTAACGTATTCAGAAGCTGTTGGAGGTGTTATTGTAACTGTACCGCCAATATCTTTAAATTCGATTTCAAAAACAGCGTTAAGCTGTTTTGGTGTGCCCGCACCAAGTTTTACAATAGCAGAATCTTTAACGTTTAATTCAAGGTCAAATATAGCTTTGCTGAGAACACCAGCTGTGCTGACGTAAACTTTTCCGTTTACAAAAATAGATTCAAAAACTTCTTTTATATCAAGACCATTAAATGAAGAAGCAATTGTAGATTGGATAAACATATCATAGAAAACGTTATTTGCAAGAATATTATCTGTTTCAAATGAATATCTTAAATTTCCGCTTTCTAATCCAAGATTGAGAGTTTTAATGGTTGATGATATTGTTGCATAGTTTTCGCCAAGGAATCTATCTCTGTTTACTTGTGGAACAATTATAAATCTTCCGTCTGAATCAATAGGGGAAACCGCAAGATAATTTGAAAGGTATTTAGAAACGTCTGCATAAGATGCTTTAACCTTATATTTTTTTCCATCGTTTACTGAATACAATGTTCCATTGTAATAGTGGGATTCAGAAATAGGTAAAGAAACTCCTGAAGAGTTTGCATTAACTTTAAAAGAGAAATTGGGGGTTTGTTCTTTAATTTTGTTTGCAAGTAATGAGCCGCTTATATTTGCGTTTTCTGTTGCTGACGTCATTGAAAGGCTGAATGAAGCATTTAATTCGCTAAGATTCATAAGAAGCTCTGCTGAGGAAAGCATATCAGAAACTAAAGATTTTTTTGCGATATACTCAGGGGAACTCTGGAGGAAATATGTTCCTAAAAATGAGGATTTAACTTTAAGATAGTCTGTTGAGTCAATGGCGTTTGAATTATCAACATCAGCAGCCTTAAACTGACTGTTGCTTAAAGTTATTGCTGAAAGAAAATGACTTTTAACTCTGAGATAGTCTGTTGAATCAATAGCACCGTTTCCGTCAACGTCTCCAGACACAACTACGGTATATTTTGTACTGTTTAAATTGAAATAGCAACCTGTAGAAATTAGATCAGAAGATGTTGCTTTTTTTCCTGCTGATGTGTAAACCGATACGTTGCTTGTCATATTTGAAACAAATGTGCTTAACGATGTATTAACGGAAACATCGTAAATAAAATTATCTTTGAGAAGATAAAGAGATGTCTTTGTTAAAACAGAATCATTCGTTGCCGCTTTAGCGGATATAAACGAAACGGATAGTAATGAACAAAGAACAAGGAAAAGCGAAAGTGATTTTTTGAAAACTTTTTTCATATTAACGCTCCTTTTGATATATATTTTTTTTATTTTTTTGGAATTAAAACAAAAACATCTTCGTTTAATGCAATAACTTCTGTTTTATTTATGATTCTAATGCTTTTTTTATTTTTATTTGTTATTGAAACTTCAAAAGAGCTTTCAACTATGATTTTATCGCTTTTTCGTATTGTTAACGTACCAAAAGCCTTTGTTGTTTCATAGTTGGATAAATCATCTGATGCAATAATATTCTGCTCTGGATAAAGTTTTTTGTAATAATCACGATATGCATTTATAAGTGAGATAGATGCCTCGTTTGTATACGAATAATTTATAATATAATATAAAGAAGTTTCAGAAATTGAATATTCAGATATATCTGAAATTACAAACGGAAAAGGATTCCATTCCGCTATTGTATCAAACGATGAAAAATCTGTGTTTGAGGGAGATATTTTATAATTCGGAGTTTTCGATGTTAATTTATATGAACGCGTATATTCTTCGTTGTTGTGGATATATTTTTCAAAAATATATTCAGCGTTATTTTTTAAAGTTATATTTAAGCCCAAAGCAGTTTTATCATTTAAAAAACTTGAAGAAAACGTTGTAAAAATATCAGAATATGATTTTGAATTTTTTTCTTCTTGATAAATTCGAGTTTCAGATGAAATTTCATAAGCATTGGAAGAGGCGAGATTGTAGAAAGATTTAGAGAGACTAAAAATTGTTTCATCTGAAAAATTTGTATATTCTTCTTCATTTGGTATAGGTTCTTCAAGCTCACCAATAGGCGAGATAGTAATAGATATAATAACGTCATATATGTTTTCTTCAAACTCATATTTTGCAGAGATAGTTCCTGAAATATTATTTAAAGAAACGTTTTCGTTTTCGTTATCAACATACAAAATGCATTTTCCATTATCAAAAACAAGATTTTTGATTGAAAGTGAATCTGAGAGCAATTTTATTTCTTTTGATTCTAAAATAGAGGAAGAAAATTCATATTGAAAATTATTATCCTCGGTTTCAGTTATATTTTGTGAATAGTCAAAAAGTCTGTAATAAAACAGTTCGTTTTCAACGTAATTTAAAAAATACTCTTTATCACAAGGAAATTTGGATTTACCAAGAATACTGTCTTCAATATAAACAGAACCGTTTATGTAAAAATCTTTTTTATTTTCAATCTCTATTCCGTTTGAAAAAAATGAAGATTTTGAAGAAACAAAAGAGCCGTTAGACATATATATATTCTCAATGGCAGAAGACGTTTCTCCGAAAGACAAAACGGCTTTCAAATTGTATATGGTTTTTTCGTCAGTAAAGGTATTTTTTAAGGCATTTTCTAATTTTTGTTCTGTAGTTAAAACTTCTTCTGACGTAATTTCTGAAATATTTTCGTCTTCAAAAATGGATAAATCTGAAGATTCAAAAATTTCGTTTGATAAATCAGAGCTTTCTGATGAATAAAAATCAGATTGGTTTGCAAAAGCATCTTCAACAGAAGAACTATCTTCTGAATCCACGCAAGAACATAAAAATAATGCAAGTATAACGATATAAATATAGAATTTAAAAAGGCGATTATTTTGTTTTGATTTACTATTATTTTTCATTATTTTTTATTTTTCTTTGTTGTCAATAATATAAAGCATAAATCAAGATGTCTAACTTTACATAACCAATAATACCATATTTATAGTTTTTTGTCAAGTAATATTGGCAATATTGACAAATTTTATTGAAAAATAATATGTATAATACTGAATATATTATAAATAGAAATAATGAAAGTTTTATTAAAGGAATTATTAAAACGTTTAATTAAAACGCATTATATAAAAAAATCGGTTCTTCAAAAAAAATGGTGTAAAACAAAAAAATAATAAGCCATAACTCTCAAAAAGTGGTATAATGTAAGCTACCAACCAAACACGACCACAGGGAGAAAGTTATGACTTGTAAGAATGGTAGCATAATTCACATAGAATATCAAGGGTATGTTTGTGAAAAAATTGAAAACGATGAAAAAGGAAACGAAATATTAAAATTCAAGAGTGAGCGAAAAACAGCAGAAGAAATATGTCCTCATTGCGGTGGAAAAGTAAACGGAAATGGAATTCGAAAGATAAAATTGACAGATGTTCCGAAAATTCCCGGTGTTTCTACGATATATGAAATACATCAGCATAGATATAGGTGTCCAAGATGCAAGAAAACACATACAGAAGCTAATCCTTTCAAAATAAAAGGCTTTAATCTG
>JAZNJM010000055.1:0-21462 GCA_045578045.1 Eubacteriales bacterium
GTCTGTGTCAGGTGGTCATAATGGTCATCCGCTTCTTCAAACGCTTTTCGAGGTGTTGAATAGTAGCTTGAAGTAACAGCGTATGAACCAAATTGAACGGAACAACCTGAAAGTGTAGATATAATCAAAATACAAAATAGAATTTTTTGAAATATAAAACTGTTTTGAAAAAAGTTTTTCATTGTAATATACCTTTTTTATTCATCAAATTTAGGTCAAATATAATTTGTCCTTCGCAAAATAAAGAAAAAGCAGAAACAATTATTAAAATTGTAAAAAGCGTTATTTTTTGTTTTTTAGGAATTGAAATCTCTTTGTTTAAAAAATAAGATATGCAGAATACAATAGCGGGAGCGATAAGCGGAATTAATGAAATTGAGGTAATTTTTGCATCAAAGAATAAATAATGCTTCGCACTGTCGAAAAGACAATATAAAATTGTTATAACGTATGAAACAAAAGATGCTTTTTTATAACTTGATTTAAGATATTTTTTTAAAACAAACTCAAAAAGTAACTTTGAAACGATAGTTATAAGCAAAAGTTTAAAAAGGAATAAGCATAAAGAAGCCCAGAAAATGCTTTTTGATAGTGGTGGAAATGGATAACTGGGCGTAGAAGATTATTCCAAGAGAAGCCAAAAGAAGAATTATTATTTTAGTATATTTCATATTACCGCTAGAAAATATAAAAACATCTTAAGTTAGAATCAAAAATGCTGATATACAAAACAGAATAATTTCAACTGCTGAAAGAATTGAAACAATAATCCACATTTTTTTGTATATAGATTTCTTTGATTTAACCAATGCAATAATGCTCATAACAAGGGTTGCCAATGGAAGAAAAAGAAAGGATATAGAGAGAACAATAACAGAAGTTAATTTATCACTAAATTCATCTGATTCTATACGAGTTTTGTTTTCTTTTTTTATTTTTGAAAGAAATTCTGACTCATTAAGCTTTATAGCGGGAATTTCTTCTGAAGTATAGTATATTTTTTGTGGAGAATATTTTCCAGCTATTTGGCAATCGGTATAGTAATAATCAAAATTTTTGTCAACTATCAAAAATCCAACAATTATTGTTATATCGCCTCTTTTAGAATAAATTTTATAATACTCATCGGCGTATATATTATTATTTAAGACAACCTTTTCTCCAGCGTTAACTTCTTTTCTTAATTCGTCTCTATTTATAACAAAGGGTTCATCGTAATAATAGAAGTTTATCTTAAGAGTTTCGTTGTTCAACGCAAAGTTATAATTATCTTCGTGAAGATGATGAAGATAATAAGATGTAACTTCATCACCGCTTGAAAAATAAAACGTTATTTCCAAAATGGTTTCTTTTGCGTTTGAATGAATTACAAGGTCTTTGATATTTTCTTTTTGTTCTTCAAGAGGTTTAAAATCTGCTTCAATTTTTATTGGATATGTTTGTTCAAGATGTACTCCATTGATTTTTATGTATTTGTCAGAAGACAGATAAACGTTTTTGAAATCATCAGATATTGTTAGAGTTTGGCTTTCTCCGTTTACTTTGATGGAAAATACAGAAAAAAGGCAAAGGAAAAAGAGAACAAAAGATATAGATTTTTTTACGTTTTTCATTGTTTTTCCTCCTTATGACAAATTCAGCTTTTTGTCAAGCATATAATATTGAAGAATATAAAGCAAAATGAAAATAATTGAAATTAAAACAAGTATCGTCAGCATAAAAAAGCATTTATAGGGAAGTATGCTTTCTTCGGGTATTGTTTCAAGATAAACAGATAGGCTTGGGAGAGCGATAATGGTTATCATTTGAATAAAAAACGAAATAACGTTATTTGCTCCATAATATATACCAATTGAAGCCAAAACCTTGTGTTTTTTCGTTATTATTGAAGCTAATGTTATGCATATGAAAACAAAAATCATAGAAATCAGAGATACAACTGCAATCAACGCTAAAATTTCTAAAATCAAAACGATTGTCCAAAGGGGGGAACGTTCAAATGATGCAGCAATATCGCTTAATATACTTTTTAATAAATTAATAATTATTCCATTGTCAAACATCAACAACATAATGAAAGCTGAGATAAAAACAACGATAATAGACAGAATATTAAGAACAGACGTTGAAATCAATTTAGAATTTATAATATGTTTCAGTTTAACGGGAAGGGTGAAGGTCAAATATCCTTCATCTGAAAATAAGTGTTTATAAAAACGAACGCTTGATATAATAATGGGAGAAATACAAAAAGCAAACATTCCAAAAGCCGTAAATGCCGCAGATAGAGAGGCGAATATTGAAAGTAGCAAAATGCTATCTTCTTCTTTAAGTGAAACATTAATCAGTAAACCTGAAATAAAAGAAATGCTAATTATAATAACGGCAAATATCCACCATGTTTTGAATAATGCACGAAAATCGTATTTTAAGAGCTTTTTAAACATTATAAAGCCTCCTGTTAATATAGTTTTTTAAAATAAATCTGGAAAATTATCTTCTGTAGTATTCTTTGAAAAGCTGGTCAAGAGATTTTCCCGTTTCGTTTCTTGTTGCTTCGGCGTTACCAGAACGAATAATTGTTCCACCATATGTCATAAAAATAAAATCATCGAGAATCTGTTCAATATCAGTTATTAAATGGGTTGTAATAATAACTGCGGCTTCGGGATTATAATTGCTTACTATGGTATTTAAAATATATTCTCTTGCAACGGGATCAACACCTGCTATGGGTTCGTCAAGAAGATAAATTTTTGCATTTCTTGACATAACGAGAACAAGCTGAACCTTTTCTTTCGTTCCTTTTGATAAGGTTTTGAGCTTTGAAGACGTATCGATATATAAATCACGCAATAGATTTTCGGCTTTTGTTCTGTCGAAATCAGCGTAAAAATCACCAATGTAGTCTAAAAGCTCTGAGACTTTCATATTGTTGTTGAAATATGGTCTTTCGGGAAGGTATGAAACCAACGCTTTGCTTTCTTCTCCAATTTGGTGTCCGCAAACGGAAATTTCTCCCGAATCGGCTTGAAGAAGTCCTGCAACTAATTTTATAAGTGTTGTTTTTCCACAACCGTTAGGACCTAATAGCCCGATTATTTTCCCTTGAGGAATAGATAAATTGAAATTATAAAGAACGGGAATACCTTTTTTATATGATTTTGAGATGTTGCGACATTCTAAAATTCCTCCTTGGGAATAAAAAACGTTTCCTTGAAGATTGTTATCCATTGAAGAAAAATACATCTGATTATTCATCGTTTTGTTTCCTTTCAAATGTTTATTATTTTATGTTATTTGAATGTTTTTCATATATTATTTACCATTTCGGCGGCTTCTTTTTCTGAAAAGCCAAGCTGTTTCATATTAAATACAAAGCTCTCCACGATTTTTTGAGCCATATTTCTTCGACATTTTTCTATAATATCTGTATTATCAGTTACAAATTTACCCGTTGTTCCTTTTGATATGATAAGTCCTTCGTATTCAAGAACAGCGAATGCGTGTTGAACTGTGTTTGGATTTACCGTTGCTTCAAGCGCTATTTGTCTCACGGGTGGAATTTGAGAACCCGCAGGATATTTTCCTGATACAATGGAACGTTTTATATGTTCGCCTATTTGAATAAAAACAGGTTTATCGGGTACAAAGGTCCAAGCCATAGTATCTCCTCCTTTTCCATACTATTTTCTAATTATATCGTTGTTTTTTTAAAACTAAATAATAAAATCTGTTTTTATATCTTCTTTTTCAACTTTTTCTTTTAGATATTGAGAAACAAACCCATCATCTAAAATATTTTTAAATTCTATATTTTCATTTTTTGTTTTGAATATTTTTCCGAACACTGTATCAACTAATTTAGATGAAATAATATCTATTGATAGTGAACATAAATAAAGGCATATGAAATAAATAATTGATATAAGTGGTGAGAAAATAAAACCTAAAATTATTCCTAAGGCTATAAAAATATAAAAACTTATGCTTAAAGTGTGTAATAATATAGGCTCAAAAACAAAAATATCAAAAATATGATGTTTTTTATATGTTTTCAGAAGCTCTTCTTTTTCAGTTATGGAATAGTATTCGGGTTTTATATTTTCGTCTGTTGGAATTACTCTTTCATAAACAACACTTGGTGAATATGAAACCTTTATTTCCTCTCTTTTTATAATTAGTTCTTCCGCTGCGTTATTTATAGAAAAAAAGGCTTCAAGAGAAAGTATATAGGAGCTTGAAAACTTTTCTTTCTTGCTTTTTTCTTCTGTTTTAAGAGAAAAGCAAAAGCAGTTTTCGTTTAAAAACATTTTTTCTCTCGGTTTTAAAACCTTTTCTTCCTCGTTTTGCTTCAATATTATATTTTTTGAACATTTATTTATTATTGATATTGACATTTATACCTCAAAAATATGTTGTACCACTTAACTAATACAATAATACAATATAAAACAATATTTGTCAATAGGGATAGACATTTTTTTATAAAAAAAGTGCAGTTTTTCATAAGATGAATAACTGCACTTTTCATTATTTATTAAAATGTATTTTTTTGTATGAGGTCTAAAACGGTTTTACCATCTGTTTGGCTTAGATGGGCGAGTTCCTCCGCCGCCAGGCATCATTCCACCACCGCCACCGCCTGTTACAGTTGCAGTTTGAGAAATAGAAGCAAGTTTTGTTCCGCCTTCGTATGAATCATTTGTATAAAGGCCGTTTATACATTCACCGCTTCCGCTTCCACCTGTCCAAAGCTCGTATGTTTCGCCTGTTTTCATATCAGGGGAAGAGAATACAAGATGAGAAAACTGTTTTGTGGTTTTGAATACGCAAAGGACTTTTCCGAAGGAATCTTTAATTGCTAACGTTGTTCCTGCTGTTCCGCTTGAATACGTTCCGAAAACGCATTGCGTTGTTCCTGTGGTGGAGCTTAAAATTTCTCCAGCCATTCCGTTGCTTCCGAGTGAGAGAAGCATACCGCCTGTTATGGCAATGGATCCGTTGTGGTCAACAGAGCTATTTCCACCGTTTGTTGGTCCTTCACAGAGGACTGTTCCACCTGAGATGGATATATTTCCGTTGGAGTCGAGTCCGTCTCCTTGTGCATTAACGTAGATAAAACCGCCCGATACGTTGAATTGACAGTTGGAATTTGCTTGCATTCCACCGCCACCGCCGCCGAAACCGCCCATTCCGCCGCCAGAGCCGTCTGAGGCATTAACGCCATCGTCTGAGGCTTTAACAGAGGTTGTTCCGCCTGAAACGTTGATTTTCATAGCTTCAAGCCCTTCATATGAGCGAGTTATGTTAACTTTTCCGTTTTTGATGTTTATGTTTGCTTCAGCGTGGAATCCGTCATCACCGGAAGAAACGGTTATCTCACCGCCTTCAACGTTGATACTTCCGTCTGAATGAACTCCATCGTCTGTTGCGGTTATGGATACTTTTCCACCCGTTACGGTTATATCATTTGTTCCTTTGAGACCTTTTTTAGATTCTGTTGAAGAAGCTCCGCTTCCGCTTCCTGAGTTAATCGTTATATCTCCTCCGCTTATGCAAACACCGTTTTCGCCTTGTATTCCGTCAAGAGAGGAATTTATTTTTATAGTTCCATTTTCAACGTTAACAAAACCAACGTTTCCTGCATCTGTGTTAGAGGCTTGGATTCCGTCTCCACCTGATTTAACGGTTATTGTTCCACCGCATATTCCAACACAGTCTTTTCCTTTTATTCCATCGTTTTCAGAGGTAACGTTAATTGTTCCGCCGCATATTTTAAGTTTATCTTTACATTGTATTCCGTTTTTAAAAGAGGCTTCAACCGTGAGAGAGCCTTCTCCGTTTATGGTGAGGTCGTCTTTTGAGAAGATTGCAGCAGACGGTTCTTCGTTTGCAACATCGTCATAAACAAAATTTTTGCTGTCTTTGAATATGTTTTCTGTTCCTTTTATAAGGGTTATAACAACCTTATCAGCACTTTCAACGTAAAGGGGAGCAGACGTATCACACGTTACGGAAACGCCTTTAAAAACCAATCTGACGGGATCTGCATCTGTTGAATTAACGATAATTCTTCCATTAAGATTTCCGCTTAAAACGTAAACTCCGCTTTTTGAGATTGTTATAATTCCGTTTTCGGCAGTTGCCCCGTTTCCGCTTATTTGAACGGATGTTCCGCTGCAATTAAGAGAAACTGCGGTTGATTCGTCATATTCCGTTGTTAAATCTGTTGTTTTATAGGAAACAGAATAGCTCAGCCCTTCTGATGACACAGAGCCGTTATTATTGTTTTCGTTGTTGTTTGTTGATTCGTCTTTTGAGGGATTTTTATCAGTTATATCATCTTTTGAGGGATTTTTATCTGTTGATTCATCATTTGATGAAACGTTTGTAATTTCTTCGCTTGGTGAACTGTTGTTCTTCGAAGAGCTTTCGTTTTCTCCGCAAGAGGTCAAAAGAAGAGATGATATAGCTAAAGCAATTATCAGGTTTAAAAAGCATTTTCTCAAAATAAGCACCTGCCTTATTTATTTTTTTCAAGAAAGTATTTTAAATGTTTTATTGTTTACGAATTATACATTGTTATTCTTAAAATTAGCTTAATGATAAAAGAGATAGATTTTACCTGATAAAATAACTTGAACTTAAATTTTTTTGAATCTGAGGCGTAATGCGTTTGAAACAACACAAATTGAGCTAAGACTCATTGAAACGGCGGCAAAGGCGGGCGACATTTGAATAAAAGGAATAATTCCAGCGGCAATTGGTATGCAGAGGGAATTATATAAAAGTGCCCAGAAAAGATTTTGCTTTATGACGGAAAGGGCGTTTTTTCCAAGTCTGACAGCAGAAGAAACTTTTGATAGACTTTCGGACATTGTTACAATATCAGCCGCTTCAACGGAAATATCTGTTCCGCTGCTGACAGCAATTCCAACGTTTGCACTTATGAGAGATGGGGCATCGTTTGTTCCGTCTCCAACCATTATAACCTTTTCACCTTTTTCTTTAAGCTCTCTTATATATTTTTCTTTATCAGAGGGCAAAAGAGAAAATTTATATTGTTCAATTCCTGTTTTTAAGGCTATATCCTTTACGGCTTCTTCGTTGTCTCCGCTTAACATAACAACGTTGAGCCCCATTTTTTTCAGAAAGGCAATACTTTCTTTTGCATCTTCTCTCGGAACGTCTGAAAGAGAAATTGAACCCAAATATTTTTTATCTAATGCAAAATATAAAACGGTTTTCCCTTTTGAAGAAATTTCGGGAATTTCAATTCCGCTTTCTTCCATAAAGATTCGGTTTCCACCAATAATTCTTTTTTTCGTTTCGTTTTCCAATATATATCCTTCAACGCCTCTTCCTGCAACGGTTGAGAAGTCGGAAACCTTTTCGGGTTTTTGTCCTTTGAAGTAATTCATTATTGCGGACGCTGTTGGGTGGGAGCTGAGGGACTCTATGGAAACGGCATATTTTGATAATTCAGCTTCGTTTTTTGTGTTTAGCTCTGTTACGGTGAGTTTGCCTGTTGTTACTGTTCCTGTTTTGTCAAATATTATTGTTGTTGCTCTACCCGTTTCTTCAAGGGCGGCGGCATTTTTGATTAAAATTCCTTTTGATGCACCTTTACCAACAGAAGCCATAACAGCCGCGGGTGTTGCAAGTCCTAAGGCGCAAGGGCAAGAAACAACGAGAACTGAAACTGCGTGGCTTATGGCAGAAGATGGATTTCCAAAAATAAGGTGAAATATACCAGTTATAACGGATATACCAATAACGGTTGGAACAAAATATTTGCTGACTTTATCTGCAAATCTTGCTATGGGAGCTTTTGTTGCAGAGGCTTCTTCCATAAGGGCGGCAATTTTATCAACAATTCTATCTCCTCCAACGCTGAGAGCTTCAATTTTAACGTATCCAGAAAGATTAACAGAGGAGGAAACAACTTCATCCCAGAGAGAGAGGTCGCAAGGGAGACTTTCGCCCGTTATTGCACTTGTGTCAAAGGAGGCAGAGCCTTCAACGATAATTCCGTCAATGGGAACTGTTCCACCTTCTTTAACTATGACAATATCTCCAGCTTTTATTTCGGAAACGGGAACTGTGTAAACTCCGCTTCCACGCTCTACCTCGGCTGTATCGGGAATAAGACGCATAAATTCTCCAATGGAGTCAAAGGCTTTTTTCTTGACGCGGCTTTCAATATATTTTCCTAAGGAAACAAAGGTGAAAATCATTATTGCTCCGTCAAAATAGTAGTCTCCGTTGGTGAATATGGAAACTGTACTGTATGAAACAGAGGCTATAACACCCGTTATAACGAGAGATTCCATATTGGGAGAACGGGAAATAAACCCTTTTATTCCCCTTATAAAATATTCTCCGCATATAATACAGCTAAGAAGTGCTAAGGACAATTGAACGTACCCAGAAATAGTTTTATTATGAATAAAATGCATAAATACGTGGGCAGTAACCATTATTATTGCACAAATAATAATCCGAAGCCCAGCGAAGTCTTTTTTCTCTTCTTGGGGTTCCTTTCCCTTTTCGTATATTTCAAAACCCAAGGATTTAACGGTGTTTATTATTTCAGAGTCGTCTTCGCCTTCAAATTCTACGTTTAAAAATCCTGAGGCAAGAGAAGCTGACGCACTTTTTATTTTTTCCATATGGGAGAGCTTACCTTCTATGGAATTAACGCAGGATTGACATCTCATTGTTTGTACTTTATAGGTTTTTTTCAAGTTTGTTCCCCCCCCTTGTAGTATTGGTTTGCTTGATAATATAAAACATTAGTTTCTTTTTTGGCTTCTATGCTTCTAATACAAAGTGTTGGTTTGTTGTTTTTTGCTTGATAATATAAAACATTAGTTTCTTTTTTGGCTTCTATGTTTCTAATACAAAGTGTTGGTTTATTGTTTTTTGCTTGATAATATTAAAACATTAGTTTCTTCTTTTGCTTCTTTTCTTCTTTTCAAAGAAGAAAAGAAGTCCTATAATAAATAAGATAAGATAAAATAAGATAAAATAAAAAAACAAGAGAGGGCTTGGATTACTCCAAAAAGCCCTCGACTATAACTGTTTCTGCTTCTTCTGTTGTCAGCCCCAAAGTTTGCAGCTTGAGAAGCTGTTCATTATTAATTCTTCCTATGGCGGCTTCGTGAATCATTTCCGCGTTTGCATCGTTTGCAACGATTTCGGGAATAGAGGTAACAACAGCGTTGTCCATAATAATAGAATCGCATTGAATGTGTGCCGCACAAGCGTTATTTCCAATAGCACGGGGATGGAATATCTGTTTTGACGAGTCTCTTGCAACAGAACGGGATATGATGCGTAACGATGCTCCTTTTCCTTCAAGTGATATATCCACGTCTGATTTAGCAATTTGTTCATCGTGGGTTACAAGTCGCTCTGTCATATTGAGCTTTGCGTTTTCACCAACCTTTGCAAAGGTTCTTCTTTCGGTTGAGGTAACGCCTTCAATTTGCGTTGTGTCAAGGTCGAAAACAGAATCCGAATCCATATATATCTCGGTTATGGGGTTCATTATGTTGCTCCCCGAACCACCGCCAAAATGTTTTTCTGTGTATCTCACTTTTGCACCTTTTGAAAGGTGAAACGCGTGAACACCATCGTGTCGGCTTGAATTGCAACTGTCGTTGTTGTGGATTCCACACCCTGCAACGATTTCACATTCTGCGTTTTCACCAATGTAAAAATCGTTGTATACAAGCTCGGATATTCCGCCATCAGTTATTATAACGGGGATATGAACACGCTCCCCTTTGGAATTTGCTTTAACGTATATATCAATTCCGCTTTTTTCTTTTTTGGGTTCGATTGTAACGTTTTCCGTTGACTGCCTTAAAACACCTTCTCCGTTTTTGCGAACGTTAACAGCTCCGTCTGGAATTGTTGGCATATCCGCTATTGTTTTAAGAAGCGAAAAATCGTCTATTGATAAAAGTTTTTTTGAAATATTTAAAAGGTCAGATGCCATTTATTTTTCCGTCCGTTTATTTTTTTATTTGAGTTTTCCGCAGGATTTGTTGAAGTATCCCGCAAGTTTTGGAAGCATTTCGCCTCCTGTAGCAATTTCGGAAATTTTACCGTTTGATATAACGGCAATTCTGTCTGCCAGCTTCATTATTCTCTCTTGATGGGATATAATCACCGTTGAGCCTTTTCCTTTTTGGTTTGCAAAGGTGTCAACGAGCATATTGAAGCTCCAGAGGTCAATTCCGGCTTCGGGTTCATCATAAATTGCAATTTTAAGATTCCTTGCAAGTATAGATGCAACCTCAATTCTTTTTAATTCTCCTCCTGAGAGAGAAGAATCAAGGGGTCTGTTGAGATATTCTTTCTGACAAAGTCCAACTTTTGAAAGAAGGTCGCAACAACATTCTTCTGAAAAATTTTCTCCGCAGGAAATTTTGAGAAGTCTTTTAACAGTAAGTCCTTTAAACCTTGCAGGAGCTTGAAAAGCGTATCCTATACCTATTTGCGCTCTTTCCGTTATGGGAAGTGAAGTTATATCTTTTCCGTCAAGAATAATTTGTCCTGACGTTGGAGTTACTATTCCCATAATTATTTTTGCAAGAGTTGTTTTTCCTCCACCGTTTGGACCTGTGAAAAGAAGAATTTCTCCGTCATTAACAGTAAGACTAACGTTGTCTATTATTTTTTTTTCGTCTGCTATAAAAGAAATGTTTTTGAGTTCAAGCATATTGTTGTTTATCAATCTGCAACGATATCTCTTGATTCGTTGCTTGAATCCTTTTTACTTTTTTTTAATATTCCTCTTGAAACGTTTGTTACGTATTCTAAATCGTCTTCTCTTAAATATGAAAAGCCTTCTTTAATTCTTGAGATATATGTTTTATTGTGAATATCAGTTCCTATAACACCAATATACCCTTTTTCCACATATTTAAGCAATTTTTTTCTTTGAAAAAAACCTGAAAGAGACGAAACGTTCATCTGGGCAACACAACCCATATCGAGAAGACGTAATAAGTTTTTCTCTTTCATCAAAAAAGGATATCTGTCTACGTGTGCAAGAATCGGAACGATATTATAGGAATATACCAACTGTCTAACCATTGATTCTGTTGAATGTGTCAGCTCGTCTTCGTAAAGAAGCTCCGTCAACATAAATTTGCCCTTTGAATCGAGAGTCAATGGCGTTAAATCGTCATTATTGAATATAATCGGTTCTAAATATACTTCGGCGGCAACGTGAAGCTGCGGAAATTTCTTTCCACTTTCCTGAGCGGATTTTACAGCATTTGCGAGAGCTTTGCACGATTCGTTTCGCTTTGATACAAATTCACTGATTCTTTCTTGCGAGGGATAATAGTGGGGAGAAAGCACAACCTGAGACATCCCCAATTTTGATACTGTATCTAACAGAAACAATGAATCATCTACGGTTTTTGCACCGTCATCTATATTCGGAAGAATATGTGTGTGAAAATCTATCATAAGTTATTTACCGTCTTTAAAAAATAAAACGAAATATTAGTTGAATATATTTCTCTGATCCCTTTTCAAGAGACTCTTGAACAAACTTTATTGTTTGTAAATTTATTTATTCGATTCTTCAAAACTGTTATCAACCTCAATAACTTTGTCGTCAACGTCATTTTTTCTTTCTTCGTCTCCATACGTTGACGCATAGCTATATGAACTGTATTTCCCGTATTTTCCGTATTTTCCATATTTGGACGATTTTCCGTAGCGAGATTTTTGACCTTGTTCTTCTGCACCGTTGAAAACAATTCCCAATATTTTGGCTGAAATAAATTTGAGAGAATTTATTGCGTGTTTTAATTCATCGTGGGTTGAATGGTCTTGTCTTACAACGACAACAACCCCGTCTGATATCCTTGAAAGGTTAAGTCCGTCTGATATAACGTTTATTGGCGGAGTGTCGAGAAGAATGTAATCATACTTCTCTGAAAGCTCTTCAAGAGTTTTTTTCATTCTGTCGCTCCCCAACATTTCAGAGGAGTTGGGAACTGCAATACCCGCTGTTAATACGTTAAGACCGCTATATTCATCAAGAACCTGAACGCTTTCTTCAAAGGTTGAGAGCTTACTTAATACGTTGCTTATTCCTGATTGATTTTTAATTTTAAAGGTTTTATGAAGCCTTGGCTTTAAAAGGTCGCAATCAATAAGAAGAACTTTATAAAACGCTTTTGAAAGAGAAACGGCAATGTTTGAAATTGTTGTTGATTTTCCTTCGGAAGGAATTGGACTTGTAAACGTTATTATTTTACACCCGTCTTTTATAAGGGATAAAACGATATTTGTTCTGACTGTTTTATACGCCTCTTTAACGGAAAACGATAATAGCTTATCTTTATCGTTTTCAGGACGATATCCCGAAGTATATATTTTTCTTTCGTTTTTAAGACGTTTTCTCCCAAACATATTTTATCCTCCTTCCTTTATTTTTTCTTTTTTTTAGAGCTTTTTTCGGCGTCTTCCTCAATTTTGTTTGACATTTCGGAATATGAGCTATATCCACCGTATGCGTATTTTCCGCCTTTTTTATTTCCCTTTGAATTAAAAGCGGGAATAACTCCAAGAACGGGAACTTCATATTGTTCAAGGTCGTCAGAAGAGAGGATTCTTCTGTCTTGCAAAACTTTAAAGTATCCGAATGAAAAAGCAATAAACGCACCAACAACAGCCATAGTAAGAGAAAGAAATTTATTCTGACTTACGGATTCCACCGGGGGACGCGGTTCTTCAACCGTCTGAACGCTTTTTACGCTGTAATTGTTCCAAAGATAGTCGTCCATATACGTGCTGAGGGTTTGAGTTATTGCATACGTCAGCTCAGAGCTGTATGTGTATACCGAGAATCGTATAATGGCTGAATCAGAGCGTTTCGTTGCGGAAACGCAGCCTTTGAGATCTCCTGATGTAACCTTATCTTTCCATTGTTCAGGAAGTTGACCTCTTAGCTCTTCGTAAAACTTATACGTATCAATAGTGAGAAGATACGTATCAACGTATTTTGCTTCTGTTTCGATGTATTTAACGTATTCGTTTGAATCTGTTGCTATGGTGTGAATATAAAGATCCGTGTATGAATAGTACGAAACGTTTTTGGAACGTTTGGTGAGATAATATCCCAAGGCGTAAAACGCTATGGCGAAAACGATCATCAAAAGAAAAAAACGTTTTAAGACTTTAAGAATCTTGTCAATGGAAAACGAAAAATCCATAACAGAGACCTCCTTTAATGATGTTTATGTAGTTTTAAAATTAAATGTTATAAATCAACATAACTTAAAATTAATGATAAAAACACACAAAAATAACCATATTTAATATAGCAAAAAATTTCTCTTTTGTCAATAGAAAAACTAAATATAATATTGACAATCCGAGAAATATGTAGTAAAATAACTTTGATAAGCACGTGTGTTATAAAACGAATTTTTCGCAAAACGTTTTGTGAATAAATTTGAAAAATATATCAAAAATCAGTTTTATCGTGCTTACGGTTTTTTGATTATTTTACCTTGAAATAAAAGTCGTAACGATGGATTTTTATATTAAGAAATTATAAAGAAAGACAGGTTGAAACATTATGTCAGACAGAGTTTTTAATTTTTCCGCAGGACCTTCTATGCTTCCTTTGGAGTTGCTTGAAAAAGCTGCTTCTGAGCTTTGCAATTATAACGGTTCGGGTATGAGCGTTATGGAAATGAGCCACCGTTCAGCAGTTTATGAAGAAATAATAAACAGTGCTGAGGCTTCTCTCAGAAAGCTCATGAACATTCCCGATAACTATAAGGTTCTTTTCCTTCAGGGCGGTGCAACCGCACAGTTTGCCGCTATCGCCATGAACTTTATGACGAAAAACAAAAAAGCAGATTACATAGTTTCAGGTCAGTTCTCAGGAAAAGCCGCTGAAGAAGCAGCTAAATACGGCGAAGTTAAAATTATTGCAAGTTCAAAGGATAAGAACTTCACATACGTTCCAAAGGTAGAGAAAGCTGATATCTCTCCTGATGCGGATTACGTTCACATTTGTTATAATAACACCATTTTCGGAACGGTTTACAATTACGTTCCCGATACAGGCGATATCCCACTTATTGCGGATATGTCATCAGGTATTCTTTCACGCCCTATTGACGTTAGCAAATATGCAGTTATTTATGCGGGTGCACAGAAAAACATCGGACCCGCAGGAGTTACTCTCGTTATCGTAAGAGAAGATATGCTCGGATTTGCCGCCCCCGAAACTCCCGTTATCCTCAACTATACCGTTCAGGCTAAAAACGGTTCTATGTATAATACACCTCCAACATATGGAATATATTTTGCAGGTCTCGTTTTCAATTATCTCCTTGAAAAAGGCGGACTTGAAGAAATGGAAAAAGTAAACGTTAATAAAGCAAAACTCCTTTACGATTTCCTCGATTCTTCAAAGCTCTTTAAAGCAACGGCAGAAAAAGAACACCGTTCTCTTATGAATGTTTGCTTCGTAACGGGTGATGCAGAGCTTGACAAGAAATTCTGTTCAGAGGCAACGAAAGCCGGTTTCGTTAACCTTAAAGGACACAGATCCGTTGGCGGTATGAGAGCTTCTATTTATAATGCAATGCCAACGGAAGGCGTTGAAAAGCTCGTAAAATTTATGAAAGAATTCGAAGCTGAGAACGCATAAAACAATATTTATAATTGTGAGGAAAATAAAATGACCAATATAAAGCTACTTAATAAAATAAGTAAATACGGAACGGATAAATTTGATTCCGCTAAATATAACGTATCAGAAGCTGTAGAAGCTCCAGAAGCTATAATGGTTCGTTCAGCTTCTATGCACGATATGGAATTTGGAAAAGAGCTTCTTGCGGTTGCTCGTTGCGGAGCAGGTGTTAACAATATCCCTTGCGACAAATGCGCTGAACAGGGAATCGTTGTTTTCAACACCCCAGGCGCAAACGCAAACGGTGTTAAGGAACTTGCTATCGCTTCTCTTCTTCTTGCTTCTCGTGATATCGTTGGCGGTATTGAATGGGCAAAGAGCCTTGAAGGAACAGAAGATATTGCAAAGGCTGTTGAAAAAGGCAAGTCTGCTTTCGTTGGTCCCGAGCTTAAAGGAAAAACTCTTGGTATTATCGGTCTTGGTGCAATTGGCGGAATGGTTGCAAATGCAGCTCTTGCCCTTGGAATGAACGTTCTCGGCTGTGATCCATATATGACTGTTGATGCAGCGTGGAGACTTGATATTGACGTTAAAAAGGCTGAAACTTTTGAAGACGTTTATGCTGCAAGTGATTATATTTCAATTCACGTTCCCGCAACTCCTCAAACAAAAGGAATGATAAATTCACAAACTATTGCCGGAATGAAAGATGGAGTCAGAATTATCAACCTTTCAAGAGCAGACCTCGTTAACGTTGAAGATATGAAAGCTGCTCTCGAATCTGGCAAGGTTGCAAGATACGTTACAGACTTCCCCAACAACGAAACAGTTGGCGTTAAAGGAATTGTTGCAACGCCCCACCTTGGAGCATCAACTCCTGAATCAGAAGATAACTGTGCTGTAATGGCAGCGGAAGAGCTTATTGACTTTATTGAAAACGGAAATATAAGACATAGCGTAAATTATCCCGATACCGTTCTTCCTAAAACGGGTTCAAAGAGAATCGTTGTGCTTCACGAAAATATTCCAAACGTTCTCACAAACCTTTCTGCTGTTTTCGGAAACGATGGAATCAACATCGAAGGTATGATAAACCGTTCAAAAAATACAAAGGCTTGTACGTTGATTGACACAAATTCCGATATTACGGAAAAAATGATTTCTGATATTGCTTCCGTTGAAGGCGTTATCAGAGTTAGAGTTATCTAAGATATATTCAGAAAGTAATTATCTAAGTTTTGGCGGTGCAGATTATCTACACCGCCATTTTGTATAATTGATTTTAAAATGATGTGTGTATAGACGTCAAGCGGGATGAACTTTCAGAGACGTTTCTCGATTTATTATTAAGAGTTATCCATTTAAAATTAAGATTTGTCTATTCAAAAGTTGTTTGTTTACAAAAAATTATTATTTAAATTCCGAAACCCCCTTGACAAAAAGAAAATTTTGTGATAACATTGCAAACTGCGCATGCCATACTCGGTTTTGCGCCATAATGCGTTTAAAGCGTGGAAAAGCGTTGTAAACGCCTGAAAAAGCCGAAACATCCGATTAACAAGAAAGAAACAGAACATCAACAAGAGGTGCGTAAGTTACTTTTTTGTTTCAAGAATGTAACATTTTTTGTAAAGATTGCGAAGGAGTGATTGTGTAAATGGTTAAAAGCTGTAAGCTGGGCAGAAACGAAAGAATGTCATTTTCAAAGCACGAAGACGTGCTCGAAATGCCGGATCTTATAGAGATTCAGAAAAAATCCTTCAGAGAATTTATTGAGAAAGGAATCAAAGAGGTTCTTGAAGATGTGTCTCCAATGACCGACTATTCAGGTAACCTTATTATTGAATTCACTGATTATTCCCTGAGCGACACTCCCAGATTCACCGTTGAAGAGTGTAAGGAAAGAGATGTTGACTATTCCGTTCGCTTTACCGTTAAAGCACGTTTGAGAAACAAAGCAACAGGCGGTACTATTAACGAAAGCGAAATCTTTATGGGAAATTTCCCTATGATGACAGACGGCGGAACGTTTATTATCAACGGTGCTGAAAGAGTTATAGTTTCACAGATCGTTCGTTCGCCTGGTGCGTATTATGAAAGCACAAGCGACAAGAACGGAAAAGAGCTTTTCTCTGCAACGGTTATTCCATACAGAGGTGCTTGGCTTGAATACGAAACAGACGCTTCAGACGTTTTCTACGTCAGAATTGATAAAAACAGAAAGCTCCCCGTTACCGTTCTTCTCAGAGCATTCGGTTTGAGCGAAGATGAACAGATTTACGAGCTTTTCGGAAGAGAAGAAAAACTTGTTCAAACGGCAGAAAAAGACGTTTCGGTTTCAGAAGCTCTGAAAAATAATACGTCCCCGTCTGATGAAGCTCTCAAAGAAATATATAAAAAGCTCCGTCCGGGAGATCCTCCAATTGTTGAAAGCGCTCAGGTTCTTCTTAATAACTTGTTCTTCGACACTAAGAGATACGAAATTTCATCAGTTGGCAGATATAAATTCAATAAGAAATTAAGCCTTGCAAAGCGTATTGTCGGACTTTGTCTTTCTGAACCTGCGGTTTCACCCATAACGGGCGAAATTATTTGTATGCCGGGTGAAAAAATAACAAAGGAAATGGCAGAGCTTATTGAAAACAGCGGCGTTTGGAGAGTTCTTGTTGATACGGAAGAAGAAAAAAATATTGTTGTTCTTTCTAATAAAACAATTGATGCAGAAAAAATTTGCGGAATCTCCAACGAAGAGCTTGGACTCACTGAAAAAGTCAGCATAGAGCCTTTTATGGAAATTATTTCCGAGGTTGGAACAAGCGATTTGAAAGCTCTTCGTGAAGCTATTGCAGACAGACACGATGACCTTGTTGCAAAACATATTACTCTTGACGATATTTTTGCGTCAATTAACTATATTCTCGGTCTTAGCCATAAAGTTGGTAAGTGTGATGACATAGACCACCTTGGCAACAGAAGACTTCGTTCAGTTGGTGAGCTTTTGCTCAATCAGCTCAGAATCGGTTTCTCAAGAATGGACAGAAACGTTAAAGACAAAATGAACGCTCAGAATATGGAAAGCGTTACTGTTCAGTCTCTTATTAATACAAGACCAATTTCTGCCGCAATCAGAAATTTCTTCGGTTCATCTCCTCTTTCTCAGTTTATGGATCAGACGAACCCATTGGCAGAGCTTACTCATAAACGCCGTCTTTCTGCGTTGGGCCCCGGAGGTTTGAGCAGAGACAGAGCATCCTTCGAGGTCAGAGACGTTCACTATACACATTATGGTAGAATGTGTCCTATTGAAACTCCCGAAGGTCCTAACATTGGTCTTATATCCTATCTTTCAACATATGCAAAGGTAAACAAGTTCGGCTTTATTGAAGCTCCATACAGAGTTGTTAAAGACGGCGTTGTTACAAAAGAAATAAGATACCTCACCGCAGACGAAGAAGACGAATGCGTTGTTGCAACAGCAGACGAGCATCTTGATGCGGAAGGTAGATTCATTAATAAAAAGGTCGTTTGCAGACACAGAGATTATATCGGCGAATTTGAACCAAGTGAAGTTAATATGATGGATGTATCTCCAAGAATGGTTGTTTCCGTTGCAACGGCAATGATCCCATTCCTTGAAAATGACGATAACTCCAGAGCACTTATGGGTTCAAACATGCAGAAGCAGGCTGTTCCCCTTATGATTACGGAATCTCCAATAGTTGCAACGGGTATGGAATACAAAGCAGCTAAGGATTCCTGGGTTATGATTCACGCTGTAAAAGACGGTGTTGTTGAATCCGTAACCGCAGACAGAGTTATAACACGTGCTCCCGATGGCACTAAAAACGTTTATAGATTAACAAAATTCAAGCGTTCTAACCAAGGTACTTGCGTAAACCAAAGACCTGTTGTTCAAAAGGGCGATATCGTTAAAGAGGGCGACCTTATTGCAGACGGTCCTTCAACAAGCAACGGAGAAGTTTCGTTGGGTAAAAACGTTCTCATTGGCTTTATGACTTGGGAAGGCTATAACTACGAAGACGCAGTTCTCCTTAATGAACGTTTGGTAAGAGATGACGTATACACCTCAATACATATTGAGGAATATATGTGTGAATCAAGAGATACGAAATTAGGACCTGAAGAAACTACCCGCGATATTCCAAACGTTGGTGATGCAGTCCTCGAAAACCTTGATGAAAACGGAATAATCCGTATTGGTGCTGAGGTTCGTTCAGGTGATATTCTCGTTGGTAAAGTAACTCCAAAGGGAGAAACAGAGCTTACTCCCGATGAAAGACTTCTCAGAGCAATTTTCGGTGAAAAAGCAAGAGACGTAAGAGATACGTCCCTTAAATTGCCACACGGCGAAGCAGGTATCGTTCTTGACGTTAAAGAATTTTCAAGAGACGATTGCGATGTTCTTCAACCTGGAGTTATTAAGGTTGTAAGAGTATATATTGCTCAAAAACGCAAAATCTCCGTTGGAGATAAGATGGCTGGTAGACACGGAAACAAGGGTGTTATTTCAAGAATCCTTCCTTCCGAAGATATGCCATTCCTTCCAGACGGAACACCTCTCGATATCGTTCTTAACCCCCTCGGCGTTCCTTCTCGTATGAACATCGGACAGGTTCTTGAGGTTCACCTTGGTATCGCTGCAAAGAAATTGGGCTGGAAGGTTATGACTCCCGTATTTGGCGGAGCAAACGAGCGTGATATAGCAGAATGTCTCAGAATGGCAGGTCTGCGTGATGACGGTAAAACAACACTTTACGATGGAAGAACGGGCGAAGCATTTGACAACCCCGTTACCGTTGGATACGTATACTTCCTTAAACTTCACCACTTGGTTGACGATAAGATCCACGCAAGATCAACAGGTCCATACTCCCTCGTTACACAGCAGCCATTGGGCGGTAAAGCTCAATTCGGCGGACAGCGTTTCGGTGAAATGGAAGTTTGGGCATTGGAAGCATATGGTGCAGCTTATACACTTCAGGAAATTTTAACTGTTAAGTCTGACGATATTAAAGGTCGTCTCAAGGCGTTCCAGGCTATTGTTGAAGGAAGAAATATTCCAAAACCAGGCGTTCCCGCATCCTTTAAAGTTCTTGTTAAAGAGCTTCAGTCTCTTGGCTTGGATATAAGAGTATTCGATAAAGATGATAAAGAAATCAATCTTAAAGACTATTCAGATGAAAACGAAGCTCCTTCAACGAAATCAGAACAAATTGATGAATCCTTGATTGGCGATTTGGTAATGAATGGCAACGAATACGGAATGCAAGAAGATGACGGAGAAGAAAATTTTGATGCCGATGCCGATGATAGTGCCGCAAATGAATATTTGTACGGCGAAAACGGCTCGGATGATGAATAAATAACGGAGGTAACAGACGTATGGAACATGAACACATTGAATTTGAGTCGATTCAGATTGGTCTTGCATCTCCTGAAAAGATCCGCGAATGGTCTTACGGTGAAGTAAAAAAACCTGAGACAATAAATTATAGAAGCCTTAAACCTGAAAAAGACGGTCTTTTCTGTGAAAAAATCTTTGGTCCACAAAAGGACTGGGAATGTAGTTGCGGAAAATATAAAAGAATTTATGAAACAGGCAAGGTTTGCGAAAAATGCGGTGTTGAAATAACAACAAATAAGGTAAGACGCGAAAGAATGGGACACGTTGAGCTTGCAGCTCCCGTTTCACACTTCTGGTATTTCAGAGCTATCCCTTCAAGACTCGGTCTTATGCTTGACCTTTCGCCAAAAAATCTTGAAAAGGTTCTCTATTTTGCAAACTATATTGTTCTTGATCCCGGTGACGTTGACTGTTTAAAGAAAAAACAGATTCTCACAGAGGCTCAATACAGAGAATTGTACGAAAGATACGAAGACGATTTCAGAGTTGGTATCGGTGCAGAAGCTATTAAAGAGCTTTTGCAGGAAATTGACCTTGAAGCTCTTGCAGCGTATCTTAAAACAGAGCTTATAACAGCTCAGGGACAGCGTAAGGCGAAGTTTGTTAAACGCCTTGAGGTTGTTGAAGCATTCAGAACATCGGGAAATAAACCCGAATGGATGATTCTCGACGTGCTTCCCATTATCCCCCCAGAAATCAGACCAATGGTTCAGCTTGATGGCGGAAGATTCGCAACAAGCGACCTTAACGACCTTTACAGACGTGTTATAAACAGAAATAACCGTTTGAGAAAGCTTATGGATCTGAAAGCTCCCGATATTATTATCAGAAACGAAAAACGTATGCTTCAGGAGGCTGTTGACTCACTTATAGACAACGGTAAGAGAAGCAGAGCAGTTATTGGTGCAAACACCCGTCCTCTTAAATCTCTTTCTGAGATGCTCAGAGGTAAACAAGGACGTTTCAGACAAAACCTTTTGGGAAAACGTGTTGACTATTCAGGCCGTTCTGTTATCGTTGTTGGTCCTGAGCTTAAAATATATCAGTGCGGACTTCCTAAAGAAATGGCTTTGGAGCTTTTCAAGCCTTTCGTTATGAAAACTCTCGTTGCAACGGGCATTGCTAAAAATATTAAAGACGCAAAGAAAAGAGTTGAAAGAGCAACGGATGACGTTTGGGATGCGCTCGAAGGGGTTATGAAAGAGCATCCCGTTCGTCTCAACCGTGCGCCAACTCTTGACAGACTTTCAATTCAGGCTTTCGAGCCTATTCTCGTTGAAGGAAGAGCTATCAAACTTCATCCTCTCGTTTGTACGGCGTTTAACGCTGACTTTGACGGCGACCAGATGCC
>JAZNJM010000056.1:0-14970 GCA_045578045.1 Eubacteriales bacterium
GTATAATGAGAATCTTTCGCTGAAAGAACCAATATTTGTATACTTCCCTAAACACATCTTTTGTTCTCGTCATTCTGTTTTTAAACAAAAAATCCACAAAAAACCACCTTTTAGAGCACACTGTAATATAACTTTTTAATCGATAAATAACTTTAAACATTTTTTTATTATTGTACCATAATCTAATTCTTTAGTCAAGTGTTTTTCACAAAGAAAAAAACTTAACGCTATTTCAAAGTAAATTTCGTAAGTTGCCAAAGTAAATTTTACCCATACCAAAAAATCAGATTTTACTTTGAGAATTAAAAAAACGTTATATCAATACAAAAAATCCAACCTTTTCAGAGTTGGATTTTTTTGCATATTCAAATAAATTCATTTGTATATAGTTGTTAAACACTTTTTGATAATTGTTGTTAACAAATTGTAATAAAACAATTCTGAAAATTCTTTTAGAAAACTAATAGAATAAATTTTATTATAATATAATAATTGAGCTTTTTTCCTTATTAAAACTTTTTACAGTAACTTAAAGATTCTTTTTCTGCCATCAATTTCATAAACGAAGGTTGAAACGGGTGAAATTTCATTATAAAAAGCATCATTCTCAGTACAAAGAACAACGTATCCATAGGAAACCTTATATTCGCCCGTATAAACAAGAATATCATTTTTATAAAGGGCATAAGTTACGTTATCGTGAAGGTTAATTATATATTCATCTTCTGATGTGTTTTCGTCTATATAATCGTATTCGTTATCAGTTGTAAAGGTTGCTCTGACAGTAGTTGAATATGAAACGGGATTAAAGTCAACAGACGTTAAAGCGTAATCTTCAAGAAGCTCAAAAGCAAAAAGGGTATATATATCAGATTCTTCAAAAACAACGTATTCAAAGCTCAAAGAAATTTCATCTTTTTGTTGCAAACGTGCTTTATAATCTGAAATTCTCGCTCTGCCTTTAACCCATACTACAGCCCATTTTTGTTCTTCATCAAGTTTTTGAAGAAGGTCGAAAAATTGTTCATCGGGAAAGAGCTTTTGAATGAGAAGGGTGTTTTTTGAATCTTTTGATATAACGGAAAATCCTGTGTCTGTATCAAAATATCCCTCCCCTTCAAGAAGAAACAAATCGGCAACGGCAAATGGTAAATAGTCCAACGTTCCAATATCTTCTGATTGGTCAGGTTCTTTTGAGTTTTCAGGAAGTTTTGGTTTTTCGGGTAAAATAGGCTCAACCGTTCCCGCGGCAACGTCTTCAAGATAAATTTTATATAGTTCTTCGCTGAGACCAAAGGCTGAGTTGGAAACTGAAATATTATTTGCAAAATCATATGAATCCATTAAAACAGCTTGATTTAATGCATTATCAGCTCTTTCGGTGTATTCAAAACTAATAGTTAAAAGACCTTTTTCATCATAGCTGAAAAAAACCGAAAACGAACAATCTGAAAGCTCAGGCATTTTCACAATGCTGAAATTTGAAACGTATTTTGAAGCTGTAAACTTATATGCCTTATCTCCGTTTTCCTTTTCATCAAACGATTCTTCAAGGCAAGAAAAATACTTCTCTCCGTTTTTAAAAACAATCATATTATCCGTTGTTCCGTTGTTAAACTTAACGCCAAGGAGCATAACTTCTACCTGCCCTGCTCCTATTTGTTCCGTTAAGAAACATTGGTTATATATTTCAATTTTGAAATATTCAACAGAGGTTACAGTCAATTCATAAATTCCATATGCAATAACATCTCCATCAAATCCTGGATCTATTGGGATAAGTCCCGAATATTCGTCAGATATTTCCCATTCAACGTCTTTAGAATCTTGCGGAGTATCTGTTTCAGAAACGTCAAAACCATATCCGTTTTCATAATTTTTAATATCAGACAAGAGCTTTATACCATCGTTTTCATCAGCAAATAAAAGCCTTGAATTATAATAACCGTATTTTTTCAGCATTGTCCATCCCGAATAATACGCCAATTTATTCAGATTATCAATTGTAACCTCGTGTTTTAAAGGCGGAAGAATATTAGAATTACCATCAGGCTCTTCCATAATATCACCCCTGCTTTCGTCAGGTTCTTCTTCTACAATATCGCCTTTGCTTTCATATTCTATAGGATCGTTGCCAACAGGAGGCAAAGGTGTAAACATATTATTACCGTCTTCCAAATCTCCAGAAATGCTTTCTGCTTGTTCATTCCTATTTGATTCACCTTTTAATTCACCGTTTGAAACAGCTCCAGGTGCGTTTTCAACATTTAAACCATCATTCTTTGAAACGCCATCTTTCATAACTCCCGAAACGGAATCTTTTTTATTTGAATAATTAATCCACGTTCCAACAGAAGCAACAACAACCGCAACAGAAGCGGCAACGGAAATATATTTTTTCCAAGGGATTATTTTTTTCTTATAATTTAGAGCCTTATCTATTATATCATCATCAATATTTCCAAAAGAATCTATTAATCTTTCTGTTTGGTTGTTTTTGTTACTCATAAATACCCTCCTCATTTAATCTTAAAGCCAGTTTTTTTCTCAATCTGTGTAAACGAACCGAAATTCTGTTTTCTGATATTCTAAAACGTTTTGATAATTCTGAAACACCGTCAAAGAAAAAATATCTTCTGACGAATAAAGCTCTCGATTCTTCATCCAGCTCTCGCAAAAAATCGTTTATAACACTATGTAGATTATCAGATTCAACAAGTTTTGAAGTTTCGTCTGAAACGCAAAGACATTCTTCAAGCTCACCTATAGGAAAAGTTATATCACTATTTCTTTTTTGTCTTAAATTGAATCTGAGCCTGTTTATAGCAACTCTTCGCACGATTTTGCAAGAAAAGGCTACTAACGTTTCGGGGGTAGCAGGTGGAATTGCGTTCCATATTTCCAAACAAGCGTCATTAACACATTCCTCCGCATCTTCCAAACTTCCCAAAACGTTGTATGCAAGGCTTTTAAAAAGTTGGCCATACTTTTCAAGAAGCAATTCAACAGCATTTTCTTTTCTTTGAAGAAACATTTCAGTTATTTTTTTGTCTTCCATGGTAAAACCTCCAAATAACCTTTCATCCATTAAGTCAACTAAAAAAGCATAATCTTACAAAAAAAAGAAAAAAAGGGTATTTTTTTTATTATTTTATCATTTATATTTTTTGCTGTCAACATAATATATTATATTTTTATAAACATCATTTCGTTTACTCAAAAAGGTGTTTGTATTTTTCAAAATCTGTTTACAATGCCCTTTATATATACAAAACCCGCCTAAAAGGCGGGTTTTATGTTATCTATATAAATAGTTTTGTATATAAACATTCGTATTATAAACTATGCCAAAAGAAAGTTGCCACGGGGCATAGTGCCATCCTCTCGGCAATATCCCACGTGTAAAAGGTAGTCAGACAACTCATCTTCAGAGGATATACTGTCTCCACGGAACACTAAAGTAACTTCTCCTTTGCGAGGAGAGTCAAAGACCTCTCCTTCATTCTGTTTTCGACTTTCGGAAAGATCACACTTGATTGTGGGTGCTCCAACTTCGCTTTTTCTGACAGTAATATACTCAAAATCAGACAGCGTAATCGTTTCGAAGTTCAGGTCTATTGTTACGGTAATAATACCCTCACTAATCTCAGCAGATACAACTTTTAAACTGTCGTTGCCAACAATCTGTTGCTCATTTCCTACATTGAACGCATAGTCTGGCTTACGAGCGACACATCCAACAAATGAGCCACATACAAGTAATGCTAAAAATAAAGCAACAATAGATTTTTTGTTCACAATGAACCTCCTAAGACAATTTGTTAATAATTTTTTCGTAAAACTATTGTTTATTTAGTTCAATAAAAGAGAAGTAATATCATTCTTCGGGCAATTCTTCTTCTGTTTCTTTAAGTCTTACCATTCCAACAACCTTTATTTGATCGGCTGTAAAGGTTTTTGCAGGCTGTGCTCTGTCTGCATCCATAAGTTTAACCTTAATTTTTCCCGTTAAGAAATTGCTTTCACAAATAACACCTCTTCCCTGAGGGGTTTCAACAAGAGAATCCACCTTTGGAAAAGTTGCATATTCCATTTCGTAAACCTTTTGCTCAAAGCTAAGACAGCACATAAGTCTTCCACAGTTTCCCGAAATTTTTGAAGACGTTAAAGAAAGATTTTGCTCTTTTGCCATTTTAATTGAAACCTGAGCAAACTCTTTCAAAAATTCTTTACAGCAAAAAGGTCTTCCACAAATACCAAGACCGCCCAATAGCTTTGCTTCATCACGAACACCGATTTGTCTAAGCTCGATTCTTGTATGGAAAAGCCCTGCAAGGTCTTTAACAAGCTCTCTGAAATCAACTCTTCCGTCAGCGGTATAATAGAAAATGAGCTTTGTATTGTCAAAAGTATATTCAACGTCAACAAGCTGCATAACAAGTCCGAAAGAAGCAATTCTTGAAGGCCATAGCTTTTTTGCTTTTTCTTCAAGCTGTTTGTTTTTTTCGTATTTTTCTCTGTCTTCGTCCGTTGCTTTTCTGATAACGGTTTTAAGGTCTGCAACAAGCTCGGTTAGCCTTACTTCTTTGTTTGGAACAGAAATAAAACCAAATTCTATTCCTCTGCTCGTATCAACGATAACCTCTTCATCAAGACTTAATTCAAGCCCTGCGGGATCGAAATAATAAGTTTTCCCACCCTCTTTATAACGAACACCAACAACCGTTACCATTTTTGTTGGATCATATTCCTCAGGAATACTTGGAATTATCTCAACCGCTGAGGTTTCGTCCTCAGAAATATGATACTCCTCATAAAGCTCTGCAACTGTATTTTTAGGCTTTGTTTTTTTATTTTCAAAACGCTTCTCGCCAGACTTTTCGTGTTTTTTATCGTTCTTCTTATCGTTCTTCTTATCGTGTTTTTTGTCTTGCTTTTTATTATTCTTTGGAGTGAAAGATTTTTCGTGAGCATCTTTTTCAACGTGAGAATCTTTTTCAACTTTTTCTTCGTGTAATTCACCCTCAGAAGCGTCTTTTTCAATTATTTCTTCCCTCACACCATCGGGAATATCTAAATCCATATCTTCCGTTGACAATTCTGATGTTTCATTATTATTTGTATTCTTGTTGTTATTGTTATTTTTATGTTTGTTTTTGTTTTTTTTCCAATATGGGTTATATTTTTTCTTTTTCTTTTCTTCCATTTTTAAGCCTCGTATTATTATTTTTATAAGCCTTTTTTATATTGCTCCGCACAGCCTTGCTATGCAAGAAGTATAATTTCCGTTATTTTCAAGGGATTCTGCCGAACTTATTATAAGGTCTGAAAGCTCAGAAAGATAGCTCATTGTGTTGAAAGAAAACCTTTCAGCGTCCTCACACGACAAAAGGCAAAAGCTCTCATCACCATTTTTAAACAAAATCGTATCTCTCACAGCATATAAAACAAGAAACA
Organism: Eubacteriales bacterium; assembly: GCA_045578045.1. GTDB lineage: Bacteria > Bacillota > Clostridia > Oscillospirales > CAG-382 > SIG653. The sequence goes on from JAZNJM010000056.1 coordinate 5,458, forward strand.
AAATTCTGACCGCAACTTCTCTTTTGGTTTTATATCCGTTTAAAAGAACAGCCGTTTTATATCCGCTTTTTTCAAAAAGGATATAATTTGCAAGAGAAAGAGCAACCTTTATTTCTTCTTTTGAACTTTTTTCAAGAAATTTAACAGCTCTTCCAAAAAAGCCCTCTGAAAGTCTTACAGCGTTATTTATATTTTCTTCCGTTTCTTTTGGGTATTTCTTTTTCAACGTTTCTTCAAGTTTTGAAAGCTCCATAGGAGAAACCGTAAAAAGAGAAGCGCGAGACCTGACAGTTGGCAACAAAGCCTCTTTTTTCTCTGTCAAAATGAAAAAAACAACGTATTCAGGCGGTTCTTCAAAGGCTTTAAGCAAAGCGTTCTGAGCCTGAACAGTCATATTCTCGCAATGGTCAAGGATATATATTTTTTTGCCGCCTTTTTTTGAAGCGTTTGGAGGAACGTATATACTTTCAGTAACACGGCGAACCTCATCTATTTTAAAGCTCTGTGTTTCGCCTCTGTTTATAACTATTATATCGGGATGAGAATCCTTTTCTGCCTTTCGACAATCCTCACATTTTCCGCAAGGCTTCCCACCGCAAAGAAGAGCTTTAGCGCAATACAAAGCAAAATCAAGTTTTCCTGCACCCTCTCCCCCCGCAATTATATATGAATGGGAGACTTTTTTATTTTCAATTAAAGCTAAAAACCGTTCTTTAAGGTTTGAATTCAAATCCATATAAACCTCTCAACATCATACCTATTTTATATCATACCATATTTTTTCCCGTTTGAAAAGAGTTTTTTTAAAATTATCAAAAAAATTTGCAATACTGTTGCATTTTTGCCTTCAAAGTGATAAAATATAGTTTGAACAGAACTACCTTGGAGGAATTTATGAACACAAAAGCCGTTAAAGTTTTTCATATGGCAGATGCACATCTTGACTCGCCTTTTTCCATTTCTTCACCTGCTGAATCAGAACAGAGAAGAATACAGCTAAGAGGTGCGTTTTCGTCTGCGGTATTTTTTGCCAAATGTGAAAAAATTGATATATTTTTAATTTCGGGAGACCTTTTTGATGCAAGATTCGTAACGAAAGATACGGTTGATGCCGTTATGCGTGATTTTGCGTCTCTACCATCGTGTAAATTTTTCATCTCCCCAGGTAACCACGATCCATATAACGATACGTCAGTTTACAAAAACTATGTTTTTCCCGATAACGTTCATATTTTTTCAGGTTCAAGAGAATGTGTTCGTATTCCTGAGCTTGAAACGTGCGTTTACGGAATAGGATTCACTGCAAACGAATACATAAGCTCTCCCGTTGCGGGATATGGTAAACTTGACAGAGAAATGATAAACATTTTGGTATGCCACGGAGATATGACAGGCGGTTCAAAATATGGACCTGTTACAGCTCACGATATTTCCGCCTCAGGTTTTGATTACGTTGCTCTTGGGCATATACACGAGAAAACCGAGGTTTTAAAAGCAGGAGATACATATTATGCATACCCAGGCTGTTTACAAGGACGAGGATTTGACGAAACGGGACATAAGGGAGCATATTACGGTATTATTTCAAAAGGCAAAGCGGAAATGTATTGGAAACAGTTTTCCGTTAAAAGATACGAATGGATTCAATGCGATGTTTCCGGTGCATCAAACAAGTCTGAGGCTTTAGGAATAATTCGTCCAATGCTTTCAGGGTTTTCTGCTGACACTGCTTTAAGAATAACCCTTTTAGGAACTGTTAAAGGGGCGTTTATTTTATCTCAGGCTGATTTTGGAGAAAGCAACGCTTTACCGTACAGAATTGAAATAATAGACAAAACGATACCTGAGCCTGATATATCAGCTCTTGAAAAAGAAAACACTCTAAAGGGGCTTTTCTATCGACTTGCAACGGACAAGCTCAAGGAAACGCCTTCTGAAAACGAAGAAGAAAAAACTAAAATCAACAATGCGATAAAAATAGGTCTTGCCGTTTTAGACGGAAGAGATATTCCAATGGACGTATAGGAGGAAAAAGCGATGAAAGTTATAATTAAAAAACTTGAGATAACCTCCTTTGGTTGTTTAAAAAACAAAATTCTCAACCCATCAGAAGGGGTAAACAACATAGTTGCTCCAAATGAAAGCGGAAAAAGCACCTTAGCCGCCTTTATTAAGTTTATTTTCTACGGGTTTGGAACTGCAAAAAAAGACATTATAGACAGCGACAGAAAAATGTATCTCCCTTGGGATTCCTCAGTTGCGGCAGGTGCTGCTGAAATAATTGCAGACGGGACAGAATACCGAATTGAAAGAAAATTTGCTCCTTCCCACAAAGAGGTTATAAACGTAACGGAAACAAGCTCAGGAAAAGCTGTTTTTACAGGTCTATGCCCAGGAGAAGTTTTCTTTGGTGCAAACGTTGAAACAGCCGAAAAAACGTTTATTTTCGACCAATACTGTGCATTAACCGCAAGAGATGGTGAGCTTTTCAACAGCATACGAAATATGATATTCCAAGGAGACGAAAACGGTAACAGTGAAAAGGCGATAAAAAGGCTTAAAGATGCAAGAAAAGAGCTTAAAAATTCAAGGGGTGACGGAATAGTCAGCAATCTTGAAAGTGAATTTGAGAAATACAAATCAGAATACGATAAATCAATGGGAAAGCTCTCCGCATTGAAAGAAATAAACACCCAGATAAGTCAGCTTGAAAAAAACATTGAAAGAAACGCTGCAAACGAAAACAAGCTACTTCTCGAAAAAGAAAACATAGAAAAATACGAAGCGTTATTAAAGCTCAAAGAGCTTGAAGAATTGGAAAAAGAAGCGATTAACGCAGAAAACGCATACAGAATTTCCATTTCTTCCCTTGAAGGAGCAGGTATTCCCGACTCAAGTCTTCTTGAAGATTTAGTTGGTGCAAACGCTGAAAAGCTATCTCTTTCCTCCCTTGGAGAAGAGCTTAAAGCGTCCCTTATAAAAAGTGAAAACGAGCTTTCAATTCTTGAAGAAAAGGAGGTTAAAAGCAACGAGGCTTCAGAAGAGATTAAAGAAAAACTTTTATCCTTTGGAAAAAGCTCTAAGAGCAATTATACCTTTGCTGTTATATTAGCCGTTCTCTCTGCTGGTTGTGGAATTGCTCATTTTGCAAATGTTCCGTTTATACTCTATGCCTCCGCACTTTTTCTTATTTTAACTATTGTATTTGCTTTTTCAGGAATATCCAAAAATTCACAAAAGAACAAATACATAAACAGCTTTGGAGTTAACAGTGAAGCCGAGCTTTTAGCTTTACTCAACAGCCGAGAAGAGACGTCAACAAAAAAACGCGAAAAGCTCCTTGAAATAAAAGAAACAAAGGAAAGAATATCCGCTGTTGAAAGTCAATTATATTCTGTTGAAGAAAAACTTTCATCTGTTTTAGGAAGGTACTTCAAAAACGCCTCAGAAGATTCCGCAGAGCTTATCAGAAAGCTGAGAAGCATCTCCGAAAAGGTTGCAGAAGCAAAAAAAATTGCAGAAACCAAAAGAGAATCCCTAACAAAAACCGCAACGCTTCTTGACAAATCTGCTTTAGAAGAAAAATCCGTTGGAGCTATTCCGCCCGAAAGGTCTTTAGACGAAATAGAAAAACAGCTCAGATTCGTTCAAAACGGAAAGAAGCTAATGGAAGACAAAATAATATCCTCCGAAAAAGAAAAGGCGGTTATAGAGTCCTCAATAATACCTCCGTCAACACTTTTTGAAAAAGCCGAAGCGGTTTACAAAAAGCTCTGCTCTGCAAAAGAACGTCTTTCCTCAATCGACCTTGCTTTAGAGCTTATTGAAACTGCAAGTGAAGAAATGAAAGCATCTCTTGCACCCAAAATAACCTCATACGCTTCAGAACTTTTTGAAATTGCAACAGATGGAAAATACAAAGCTCTTAATGTTACCACTGAGCTTTCACTCTCAACAGATAATGGTGAAACTGTTAAAAGTGCTGAATATCTAAGTGCTGGTGCAAGGACAACTGCATACATCTGTTTACGTCTTGCGTTGCTTAAAACCGTTTACAACGACACGTTTCCACCTATTATCTTTGATGATGCCTTTGTTAGACTTGACAAAAAACGCCTCGAACAGATTAACAAAGCTATTATGGCTTCACCCGCTAAGGATACTCAGATTTTTATATTCTCCGCTGAGTAATATCTCTTATATACTTCTTTTCTTCTTTTATGGGAATCAACTTCTTTTCTTCTTTGAAAAGAAGAAAAGAAGCAAAAGAAGAAACTAATGCTTTTTTAGCTACATAAAAGGCGAGTTGAAAAAACTCGTCTTTCTTTATGCAAAAATGAACAGGATGTTAAACAAAACTTTGTTAACATCCCACTCAATACCACAAAAAGTTATAAAATTAATTTAACCCAAATCAAGCTGCATTTTTCTGTTCTGTTTTATAATCTTCATTCAAAACGGAGTTAGCCGATTCAAGCATATTTTCGATGAAAATACCGTAACCTTTTTCAGGATTATTTATTAGAACGTGGGTTACAGCGCCAATAAGTTTTCCATTTTGGAGAATTGGAGAACCCGACATACCTTGAACGATTCCCCCCGTTTTTTCAAGAAGTCTTTCGTCTGTTATTTTAATCATAAAATTTTTTGTTTTTCCCGAATCTTCAAGAATTTTTATGATTTCTGCGTCATATTTCTGCGGTTTATATCCGTTTACCGTTGTATAAATCTGAATTTTTCCTTGAGTAACCGTTCCTTTTCCGCCAATTTGAACGTTTTCTCCCGTTACCTTTTCCGTGTTATAAACTTTTCCAAAAACCCCTGTTTCACAGTTACTTCTAAGCTCTCCCTTTTTTTCTTTCGTGAAGTTTCCTCTTAATTCTCCCGGATTATGAGGTTCGCCTTTTATAACACCCGTTACGTTAACGTCAACAAAAGTACCGCTTTCCAAAGGCATCAACATTCCCGTATCCACATCGCAAACACCATGTCCAAGACCTCCGAAAACGCCCGTTTTTTTATCTATAAACGTAACGGTTCCAATTCCCGCCGTTGAATCGCGAACCCAAAGACCTACCTTATATCTATTGTCTTCAATGGAAACAGCAGGAAGGACGGTTGCATCAAATTCATTTTCTTCTCTCTGGCAACGGAGAACTGCTCCTTTACTTCCACATTCAGAAAGCATTTTTCCAAAATCCTCAGCAGAAGTTACTTCTTTTCCGTTTACTGCAAGGATTATATCTCCCTTTTTTATACCCGCATCAGATGCAGGACAAACAGTGCCCTCAGAAGTTAATATATCGGTTAGTCCCACAACTATAACCCCTTTTGTGAAAAGTTTTATTCCAAAGGGCTGACCGCCTATACATATATTTTCCGTTGAAATTTTATTGACGGTTATTTTCTTAACGGGAATTATTCCAAACAGCTTCAATACAGCCTCGTCTTCAACTACGTCTGCTTTTATATAGCTTACGTTTACGGCTGAATTAACAGCTTCGGGTGTATTTTCAAAATCGAAAACAGAAATATCATTTATTTCGTCAAGTCCCGTTTTCTGCTCTGCAACGTATGAAACCAAAGAGAAAATAATAAGAAAAGATAAAATCTCTGACAACGCCTTTATTCCGCATTTTTTTAATTTTTTTACCATTTTTGCCACACCTGCATTGCCTTTTTATATCCATTACCTATAAAGATAAACATTGTTGTCTCATAAAGCGAAACATTTTCCGCCATAAAGTAATTTGCACCTAAACGAAAAAAATATGCAAAAAATATAAAGGCAACTTATTCAAAAAAACACACAAAAAAATATTGAAATATACAAAAATATATGATATACTTTAAAATGTGTTTTTAAATAATGTTAAAATAATAATTAAGCCTAATTAAAGGCATATGTTTTATTATTTTAAAAAATACGCGATATCTTTTTTTGGTATTATAAAAAAATATGCGATATCTTTTTTGATATCATAAAAAAGTGTTTTAATACTCCCCAAATGATAAAGAAAGGTCATCAGAACTAATGATACTTACAATAGAACAAATTGCTGAAATTATCGGCAGAGCAAAAATGAAAGAGTTAAAGCCTCTTCCGTCTGGCGTTAAAGAAACCGTTGAAAGCGGAGTGAATGCAGAAGAAATTCTCAACCGTGGTATTCTTAAAGGGATGGAAACTGTTGGCGAAAAATTCAAAAACGAAGAGCTTTATCTTCCCGAAGTTATGGTAACGGCAAAAATTGTTAAAGAATGTATTTCCATTCTTAAACCATATCTTTCAACTGAGGGTGCAACGTCAAAAGGAAAAATATGCATCGGAACGGTTGAAGGAGATAATCACGATATAGGAAAAAATATCGTTAAAATTATGCTTGAAAGCAAGGGCTTTGAAATTATTGATTTAGGAACAAACGTTTCTTCTGAATCTTTTGTTAAAACTGCTCTTGAAAACGACTGTTGTATTATTGCCCTGAGTGCATTGCTCACAACAACTATGCCGAAAATGAAAGAAGTTATTTCTCTTCTCAAAGAAAAAGAAAGCTCTGTTAAGGTTATGGTTGGCGGAGCCCCCGTAACGGCAGAATTTGCCAAAGAAATTGGTGCAGACGCATATGCAAAGGATGCGGCAGAAGCCGCAGATAAAGCTGTTGAATTGTTGGCATAATAATTCAAAAATAATAGAAAAGGATTTATTTATGAAAAAAATATTTTTATCTTTATTAGTTTGTTCTCTTATCGTATCTTCATTCGCTTCTTGTTCTAAATATGAAGAAACCTCAAATGTTTCTTCCGAAAGCTCTGTCAGCGATGCTTCATCTTCTGAAACCTCAACAGTTTCCGAAGAAACGTCTCAAGAAGAAGCAAATAAACTTTTTGATTTTTCAGAACTTTCAAAAGAAGAACTTGCTCAGTATATCACCCTTGGGGAATACAAAGGGCTTGAAAGCGAAAAAGTTATTGTTGAGGTTACAGACAAAAATATAGAAGATGCCATTTCAGAAATTCTCACAATGTATAGCGAACTTGTTGAAGTTAAAGACAGAGGAATAAAAGAAGGCGATTACGTTACCATTGATTTCACAGGCTATATGAACGGAGAGCTTTTCGAAGGCGGAAGTGCTACCGACCAGAGCTTAACAGTTGGAGAAGGAAAATTTATAGAAGGCTTTGAAGACGGTCTTATTGGGGTTAAAAACGGAGAAAAAGTTACTCTTAATCTGAATTTCCCCGAAAATTACGGAAAAGAAGAATTAAACGGAAAACCCGTTACTTTTGAAATTACAGTTAAGAAAGTTTTAGAAAACGTTGTTCCTTCCCTCTCAGAAGATATTATTAAAGATTATACAAACGAAAAAGCAAAAACAGAAGATGAATTTAAAGCATTTTTGAAAGACGAGCTTTTTAAAACCTTTACCAGAGAAAAAACAAATGTTTCTGAAGGCAAATATTGGGATAAAGTTGTTTCTAATGCAACACTTATAAAATATCCCGATGGAATTATTGACGAATACGTTCAGATTCATCTTGATTATTATTCTCAATACGCAGCTCTTTACGGTATCACTCTTGAAGAATTTCTTGGAAAATCCGTTGAAGAATTTAAAAAGGAACAAACCAAAGAAGCCGAAGAAATGTATAAAGACCAAATGGTTCTTTACGCTGCAATTAACGCTGAAAATTACGACACAACTATAGTTGACTCTGAATATAAAGTATGGCTTGAAGAACTTGCCTTAATAATGGGTAGCAGCGTTGAAGCTCTTGCACAACAGTATAGCGTTGAAACGTTACAAAGCACGTATGTATACGATAAATTCATCAAATACGTATATGCAACAAGAACAGAAGTTGAACCAAAAGAAGAAAGCTCCGAGGCTTCTGAATCAACAGAATCAACGGAATCAGCAGAATCCTCAGAATCAACGGAATCAGCAGAATCTGAAGCAGTTTCTCAATAAACTAAACATAATAATATAACAATCAGGAAAAGGAAGTGTTTTAAATGGATATTATCTCAAAAAACATAAAATCCCTTATTTCATACGGAATTGAAAAAGAGCTTCTTTCAGAAGAGGACGTTATTTTCACCCAAAACAGACTATTGGAAATTATGAACGAGGACTCTTTTGAAGACGGAACATCGGAAGAAAAAACAGAGCTTGAAGTTATTTTGAAGTCTCTTTGCGATGTTGCGGTTGAAAAAGGACTTATTGAGGATACTATAACACATAGAGACCTTTTTGATACAAAAATTATGGCGGCTTTGCTTCCGCGTCCAAGTGAGGTTATTAAAACCTTTTGGGATAAATATAAAGAATCTCCCGAAGCGGCAACAGATTATTATTATAATTTCAGCAAAAATACAGACTATATTCGCACATACAGAATTAAAAAAGATTTAAAATGGACGGTTGAGAGCGAATACGGTGATATTGATATTACAATAAACCGTTCAAAACCCGAAAAAGATCCAAAAGCAATTGCAGCTGCAAAAAATGTAAAGCAAAGCGGATATCCAAAATGTTTACTTTGCGTTGAAAACGAGGGTTATAGAGGAAGGATTAACCATCCCGCAAGAAATAATCACAGAATTATACCTCTCACAATAAACGAAACTCCTTGGAGACTTCAATATTCTCCATACGTTTATTATAACGAACATTGCATAGTTTTCAATTCAAACCACGTTCCAATGAGTATAAACGATGCAACGTTCAGAAAACTTCTTGATTTCGTTTCATTGTTCCCCCACTATTTCGTTGGCTCAAACGCAGACCTTCCAATTGTTGGCGGTTCTATTCTAACTCACGACCATTTCCAAGGCGGAAGATATGAATTTGCTATGGCAAAAGCTCCAATTGAAACAAACCTTGTTTTCAAAGGCTTTGAAGACGTTGAAGCTGGTATTGTTAAATGGCCTATGTCAACAATAAGGATTCGCCATAAAGACACAAACCGCCTTTGTGAACTTGCATCAAAAATTCTTTCCGCTTGGAGAGGATATACAGACGAAGACTCATTCATATTTGCAGAAACAAATGGTGAACCACACAACACAATAACACCTATTGCAAGAATGAAAGACGGAAAATTTGAGCTTGACCTCGTTCTCAGAAACAACATCACGACCGATGAGCACCCTCTCGGACTTTACCATCCTCACGCCGAGCTTCACAACATCAAAAAGGAAAACATCGGACTTATCGAGGTTATGGGACTTGCGGTGCTTCCCTCAAGACTCAAGGAAGAAATCAGCATAATGAAGTCCGCTATACTTGATGGCAGGGATTTCGCGTCAATTCCCGAAATAGAAAAGCACGCAGAGTGGTTTGAGCGCTTCAAGGATAATTACACCTTTAATGCCGAAAACACCGAAAAGATTCTCTGTGACGAGATAGGCAGGACATTCGTCAAGGTACTTGAGGACGCGGGTGTTTACAAATGCACGCCCGAGGGTAGACAGGCATTTATGAGATTTGTTGAAAGTGTGTAAAGATAAAAACC
>JAZNJM010000057.1:0-14674 GCA_045578045.1 Eubacteriales bacterium
GCATTCAAAATATTATCAGCTTTTTTAAAATCTTCTTCTTTTTCGCTAATGCCTAAGGCTTCAAGAACTGCTTTTTGGCTATCTGCAACGATAACACTCTGGTCAACCAGCTCACTTTTCGCATTATTATCAATTTTTGAACTATAAGTCAAAGGAAGTCTTACTATGGCATAAAGCATGAAAATAACAGGAAGCTGTATAAGAAGTGGTAAACAACCTGACATAGGGTTGTACCCCTCTTTTTGATACATTTCATTAATTTCAAGGCTCATTTTCTGCTGAGTTGCTCTATCGTTTCTTCCAGCATATTTCTTTCTTATTGCTTGTTCCTTCGGGCGAAGACTTGCTGTCTTAACAGAGTTTTTCTGTTGATTTATTCCCAAAGGGAAAAGAACAACTTCAACTATTAAAGAGAAGAAAAATACCGCCAACAAATAGTTATTTGATGCTATCGTGCAACAAATACGCATTATAAAGCCAAATAAATCATATAAAAGGTTCATCTATTATCTCCTAATTATTTCCTAATAATCTCACTTTTTCCGTTCAAATAAGTCTGACAGCTTTTCAGGAACAGGATCATATCCGCCTTTACAAAAAGGATTACATCTTAATATTCTGTAAAATGCTAAAAAAAAGCCCACTACTATACCGTGTTTTTCAATGGCCGAAACGGCATAAGTGGAGCAGCTCGGTGTAAATCTGCAGCTATCAGGTAAAATGGGAGAAATAAACTTTTTATACAGCCTTATAGGAAATATAAAAGCCTTTTTCACCCAAAAATGAATTTTCTTAAACAATGTATAAAATTCCACTGAATTATACTTACTTTCAAAATTATAATCATAAAAAACATATATGACTATAAGCAATAATCTATAATTATAACAACTAATAATTACAGATACAATAAAAAAATCACAAATAAACTACCAATAAAATTCGTTTTTTCTTAATAAGTTTACTCGGTAAACAACCCCAAACTGTTAAACGCATATATCAATTCTTTTTCAACGTTATACGTTTTATATAGCGTACACGCTTGTCTTGCAGTTATAACGATAATGTATCCCTTTTTCAGCTTTCCATACAGACCTCTGTATGCTTCTTTTATAATTCTTCGCGTTCTGTTTCTGACAACAGCGTTTCCTCTTTTTTTAGAAACACTTATCCCTAAAACCGTTCTTTGTCTGTCATAATTTTTAAGGCAATACACAACAACGCCTTTCGTTGCCTTGAAAGCTGCTTTCGAATAAACCTTACCGAACATATGTCTTTGTTTCAATGTCGGTATTTTTTTTGAATCGTTCATCACAATATTTTTAGCTTTTTAGTTACTATCTTTTTAGTATTTTAAGTTTTTTTCTGTACTTAAAAACAGTCTGTCTGATACGCACACGATAATGCCCCGAAACTGCTTTTTTAAAACAACATCAAAACATAGAAAAAATTCGATATAAATAAAGCAATTTTTTTTCAACGTCTTTATTCAAGCATTTGAAAATCTCTTTTTCGGAACATCATCGAGTCGTTATCAAATCTTATGCATTAAAATGCAATTCAAAACAGACAAGGATTAATAAGAGAGCTTAGCTCTTCCCTTTGCTCTTCTTCTTTTGAGAACCTTTCTGCCGTTAGCAGTAGCCATTCTTTTTCTGAAGCCGTGTTCTTTTTTTCTCTGTCTTTTTTTAGGCTGATATGTCTGAAGCATAGTGAACCTCCTATTTTGTTTTTATATATTTTCTCTTTTTTATTTAATGACAGCATTCCTATTAAAACACAAACAAAGCCCGATGTCAAGAGTTTTTTATAAAATTTAATATTTAAATTCAATTTTTTCTCAAAAAGTAGTTTTTTTCCTGATAAAAAACGGTTATATTTTCATTTTTACAGAACATCTATCTCATTTATATTGGTTTTAACAGTCCCTTTAATATAGGCGAATAGGTGCGTTTACCAAACCTTTTAATCGCATATTAAAAATATTTTTTTATTTTTCTGACTTTTTTTGAAAAAGGTCTTTTCAAAACAAATTTTATGTGTTATAATAAGAATAAGGTGTATTATGTCCTATTTGTCTCATTTTGCAAACTTTTACTCTAAGAAAGAAGACATTTTTCGTAAAACAACGAAAAATAAAACGTGCGTTTTACTTTTCAGAGCATAATTTTTGTGTTTTATTAAGGATTTAAGTTTCAGAACATAATTTTTGTGTTTTATTAAGGATTTAAGTTTCAGAGCATAATTTTTGTGTTTTTTAAGGATTTAAGTTTCAGAACATAGTTTTCTTGTTTTATTAAGGTCTTGATATTAAAGTGTTTTTTCTACCTTAAATATCTGACTTTAAAAACAAAAACTTATAATTTAAAGCAAGAGACTTTTACGGAGATTAACAAAATATTTTACAGCTTATAAAGTAAAAAAATAGCTTATAAAGCAAAAAGATTCAGCGATAATCAGGAGAGAATTCAAATGTCCAATTATAACTTCAAACAATTAAAAGATGAGCTTATTGCCTCTCTTTCAAAAGAATTTCTTTCAATGACCGTTGACCTCTGGTTCAGCGACTTGACTGTTTATTCATATCAAAATGACAGAGTTGTTCTTTATTGCGACAGTGATTATAAAAGAAGCTACATAGAAGAAAAATACAAAAAAGATATTGAAAGACATTTGAAAGAAATTTTAAAGAAGCATACAAAGGTGTCAATTGTATCGGCAGACACTATTGAAGAAAATTCTGAAAACATTTCTATAGAGGATATACTTCCAAACAATCACATATCTCAATCATACGGAAATAATTCGGAAAAAGACGAAAATCCTTTTTCTAAAAGCTCAACCGTTTTTAAAGATTCAGCTTCAAATGAAAAACGAGCTTTTTCAACGTCTTCTTTCGAAGGAGATAATTCAGATTCATCCTTGCAAAACGAAGGCTTTCAGCAACAAAGAGATATACGACACGAGGATTATACCTTTTCCAACTTTATTGTTGGTTCATCAAATGAATTTGCATACAAGGCTTGTATGGCTGTTATAGACAGACCAGCAGTTTTATATAACCCGCTTTTTATTCACGGTGCTTCAGGACTTGGAAAAACTCATTTGCTACACGCAATGTATAACGAAGCAAAAAGAAAATATCCTTCTCTTAACATAATGTATACGTCAGGCGAGGAATTTGCAAATCAGCTTATTCTTGCAATTCATAAAAACAAAGCTGAAAAAATGGAAGAGTTCCGAAAAAAATACAGATACGTTGATATTTTGCTTATTGACGATATTCATTTTATTTCAAACAAAAGATCAACTCAGGAAGAATTTTTCCATACGTTTAACAGCCTTTTCGATATGAAAAAGCAGATTATTCTCACCTCAGACAGAGCACCGGGCGAAATTGAGTTTTTGGAAGAAAGACTTAAAACACGTTTTGCTTGGGGACTTATAACTGATATTCAGCCTCCGAACCTTGAGCTTAGAGCAGCTATTTTCAGAAATAAAGCAGAATCGATGAACGTTGATATTCCGCAAAACGCCCTTATTTTTCTTGCGGAAAACGTTCGAGACAGCGTCAGACAGATAGAAGGAGTTATTAAAACCCTCAGAGCACATAGTCTTATAAGCGGAAAAAGAATAGACCTTGATCTTGTTAAAAACGTTCTTGGAGACTATCTTTCTAAAGAAAGAGAAAATATAACCCCTGAGATGATAATTGATTTCTTCTGTCAGAGATATACTGTAAAAAAAGACGACCTTTTAGGTCAAAGTCGTTCAAGTCAGATTAAAACTATCCGTCATCTTTGTATATACGTTATAAAAACCCTAACTAACGAAAATTATAAAAGTATCGGTAAAATATTCAATAAAGACAGAACCTCGATTATGTATTCCCACGGTCAGATTGAAAAAACAATGAATTCAGACAGAGAGTTTTCAAGAACCGTTGACAAGATAATCGCAGAGATAAGAGAACTTGCTGAAAATAGCTAAGTGTGAAAAACTGTGTTAAAAAGTGCGAAATTCAAATAAAAACCTGTGAAAAACAAAGACGTTTGAGTTAAATGTTGTTAAAAAGATCTTTGGTTTTAATACATTTAATGGCTTTAAAAGGCTTTTTTGCACCAAAACAGCATCTTTTAAAAAAAATAAAAACCTCTCTGATTTTCCCCAAAAAAATGGAGTTGTTAAAAAAGTGAGATTTTTTTCACTCGTTTTTTTCACTTTTTCACCTCGTTTTTAACTCTATTTTTTTTGAAAAATCCTTTTATACAAACGCTTTTTTGATTTTTTCACATTTTTGCCCCCCTCTAATACTACGACTACTAAAAATATTTATATTTATTATTTTATATTAAGAAAATTTTTCAGGAGATAAAAAATTATGGGCGTTAAATTCAGAGCCGAGAAAGCAGATCTTATAAAACTTATTTCTCCTGCCGCAGCAGGAGCTTCAAATAAAACAACCTTACCCGCACTTGAAGGAGTACTTTTTGTTCTTTCAGGGGACGAGCTTACTCTTTGCGGATACGATCTTGAAAAAGGTATACAAATAAGCGGCTCTGTTATAGGAGAAGCTGATGGTGCAGTTATATTGAACGCTCAGAAAATAAACAATATTATTAAAGCGTTACCCGAAGGAGAAATTTCTTTTGTTTGTGATGACAAAAACTCCGTTACTATTAAATGCGGTCTCAGCGAATACGTTATGCACGGAACGAGTGCAGATATGTTTCCAAATCTACCTGATTTTTCGGGAGATATTTCTTTTGAGATTAAAGCATCTGTTATTAAGAGAATAGTAAGCGGAACTTATTTTGCAACTTCTCAAACGGATAAACGCCTTATTCTTCAAGGACAACGTTTTAAAATATCAAATGGAACAGTTTCAGCTTGTGCCCTTGATAACTTCAGAATCGCAATGTGGGATGAAGATAACGCCGTTGAAACAGATGCTGAGGAGATAGAATTTATTATCCCAGGAAAAAGCCTTTTGGAGTTTTCACGTCTTATTTCTGATAATGATGATGAAATTCACGTTGAAACGACAATGAAACATATTATTTTCAAGGTTAATAATATTGTTTTCTTCTCAAGATTAACGGAAGGACCTTATCTTGCTTTTGAAAGACAAATAAGAAACGAAAGTAGTATAAACGTAAACGTTTCAAAAAAAGAGCTTATTGAAAGTATTGAACGCGTTTCTCTTTTCGTTGATGAAAAGAATAAAACGCCAATTCAATGTACGTTTACGGAAAATATGCTCAATATTTTCTGTTTTAATCAGTTTGGAAGAGTTAACGACAGCGTTATGATAGATAAAAGCGGTCCTGACCTTGAAATATGGTTTAACTATAGATATATACTCGAAGCATTACGTGCTTGTACAGAAGATGAAGTTGTTCTTGAACTTAACAGCGAAATGCACGCAATGCAGATAAGAAACTCCAAAGAGAGTGATAAGAGGTTTTTCCATCTTATTCTTCCAATGAAAATTAAAAGAGATTAATATTTCAATCTTGAATTATTATATTTTTAGATTTTAAAAAACTTAAAAAATACAACATTCAGAAAGAAAAATAAAGTAAAATGAAAGTGAAAGAGATATCCCTCAAAAATTTCAGGAGCTTTGATAAATTTTCCTGCAATTTTTCAGAAGGAACGAATATTATTTTCGGAGAAAACGCTGCCGGAAAAACAAATATTCTTGAGGGAATCTTTGTTTTTGCAACAGCTAAGAGCTTTCGGGGAAGTAAAGAATCTGAAATGATTCGGTTTGGAGAAAATAATTGCGAGAGCGAAATTCTTTACGAAGACAGATATAGTGAAAATCGATTAAAACTTTGTTTCAGAAGAAATAAAAGTAAATTACTTTTGAAAAATTCCCTTCCCGTTTCAAAGGTTTCTGAGTATATCGGTCAATTCAGGGCTGTTATTTTTACCCCTGACCATTTGAATCTTGCAAAAGGTTCACCTGAATTCAGAAGAAGATTTATTGATATGGCAATTTGCCAATCTTTTCCAAAGTATGTTGCGGCACTTAATGAATATAACCGTATGTGTGCCCAGAAAAATGCACTTTTGAAAAAAAGCTATAACGCCGATTCGTCCGTTTTAAAATTATTAGACGTGTATAATGAAAAAATGGCTTATTCAGCGGGAATTATTTCTGTTAACCGACAAAAATACATTAAAGCTCTTTCAAATCAGAGCAAAAATTTTCATAAAGAGATAAGCAGCGGAAACGAAGAGCTTACTCTTGAATACTTAACGAATGCGGGAAACGAAGAATATTCAAAAGAAGAATATACAGAGGCTTATATCAAACTTTATAATGAAAAAAAAGAAGCGGAAATATACAGAGGAATGTGTTTATTCGGACCGCAAAAGGACGATTTCAGAATACAGATAAACGGAAAAAATTCAAGATATTTTTCCTCTCAAGGTCAACAGAGAACCGCTGTTTTGTGTCTTAAACTTGCAGAAGGTGAGCTTTCTAAAGAGCTTACGGGTGAATATCCCGTTTTCCTTCTTGATGACGTTTTGTCTGAGCTTGATGACGAAAGAAAAAAGAAGCTGCTTATGAAAATTCCTAAAAAACAAGTTATAATAACGGGCTGTGATACGGAAGCTATGAAAAAACTTGATGGAAATTTTATAGAGCTTCACAAAAAATAAAAAATACGTTTTGTTTGTATTATAATATTTTTTATAAATGCTCAGATTATTTTCTTTAAAAATAGAATTATGAATACAAAAGGTAAAAAAAAGACAAAAAATACTTTTGAAGTAATAAAAAAAGATGAAAATTTAAAAAAACAGTGCCATAAGGTGAAATTGTATAAATCTATAACAAGACTTCATTTAGGAAAAAATGAAACTGTTCGCGTTAAAGATATTATAGGTTTTTTTGACCTTGATGGTGCAACGGAAAGCGAAGCAACGAAAGATTTTCTTAAAAGAGCTGAAAAAGAATACAGAATTATAAATCTTTTATATGATTTACCAAGTAGCTTTGTCGTTTCAAGCAAAGACGGAAACGAAAACGTTTATATGCTTTCCAACAGTGTTGAAACTGAAATAAAACGAATGGGAGAGAATTGAAAGTGGCTGAAGAATTAAAAAACGGAATGAACAGCGATGATATTCAAATCACCGGCAGTATTGAAGAATTTAATGAAAGCGAAGAAAAGAAAATAGTTGAATACGGTGAAAATCAGATTCAAGTTCTTGAAGGTCTTGAAGCTGTGAGAAAACGTCCGGGAATGTATATCGGTTCAACTTCTCAAAGAGGTCTTCATCATCTTGTATACGAAATTGTTGACAACTCTATTGACGAATCTCTTGCTGGATTTTGCAAGAATATAACCGTTATTTTCCACGAAGACAACAGTGTTTCCGTAAGAGATGACGGAAGAGGAGTTCCAGCGGGAATCCACGAGAAAATGGGTATTCCTACCCTTGTTGTTGTATTTACCGTTCTTCACGCGGGCGGAAAGTTTGGCGGTGGCGGATATGCGATTTCAGGTGGTCTTCACGGTGTTGGTGCATCCGTTGTTAACGCACTTTCAACAAAACTTGACGTTGTTGACTATTATAACGGCAAGGAATATAGAGTTTCTTTTGAAAAGGGAAAGGTTTCAAAAGAGTTCTGTATGGTTGGAGATACACAAGAGCACGGACTTTACGTTCGTTTTTATCCTGATGGAGAGATTTTTGACGAGCTTGTTTTTGATTATGAAACAATTGAAAAGCGTCTGAGAGAACAGGCTTTTCTTAACGCTGGGATTAATATCACTCTTATTGACAGAAGAGGAGAGGAAGAATATACCTCTGAATTTTGTTATGAAGGCGGTATAAGGTCCTTCGTTGAATATATCAACTCTAAAAAACATTCTCAGATGCTTCATAAGGACGTTATTTATCTTTCTGGAGCAAAAGATACTTCTTTTGCTGAAATTGCTTTGCAATATAACGATACTTATAACGAAACGTTAATGACCTTTGCTAACAACATTAACACAATCGAAGGCGGAACGCACGAAACGGGCTTTAAAAACGCTTTAACCCGTGTTATGAACGAATATGGAAAAAAATATAATATTCTCAAAAATGATGATAAATTGTTGGGTGAAGACGTTCGCGAGGGTTTGACAGCGGTTGTTAGCGTTAAATTAGAAAATGCTCAGTTTGAAGGACAAACTAAAACAAAATTAGGCAACAGTGAAATGAGAGGATTAGTTGAAAGCCTTGTTTACGGAAAACTTTCAGACTTTATGGAAGAAAATCCTTCTGTTGCTAAAGAAATTTTGAAAAAAGCAGTTTCTGCTTGTGTTGCAAGAGAAGCTGCAAGAAAAGCAAGAGAATCAACGAGAAGAAAAAGCGTTCTCGAATCTTCTTCAATGCCTGATAAATTGGCAGATTGTAATGAAAGAAGAATGGAATTTACAGAGCTTTTTATGGTGGAAGGAGACTCCGCAGGAGGCTCTGCTAAAGACGGCAGAGACAGTAAATTTCAGGCAATTCTTCCCCTTAGAGGTAAAATTCTTAACGTTGAAAAAGCAAGACTTGACAGAATTTATTCATCTGTTCAGATTGTTCCTATCATAACCGCTTTAGGAACAGGAATAGGTTCTGAATTTGATATTTCTAAGTTGAGATACGGCAAGGTTATTATTATGGCTGATGCTGACGTTGACGGTGCACACATTAAAACTTTGCTTCTCACCTTCTTTTTCAGACATATGCGTCCGCTTATTGAACACGGACATATTTATGCAGCTGTTCCTCCCCTTTATAAGATTTCTAAAGGGAAACAGGAAAGATATGCTTATTCCGATGAAGAAAGAGATAAATATATTGCTGAGCTTGGAAACGGCTCTCAAGCAGAAAGATATAAAGGTCTTGGTGAAATGGATCCCGAACAGCTTTGGGAAACGACAATGGATCCTGAAAAACGTATGTTGAAGAGAATAACCATAAGAGATGCATATGAAGCGGACGAAATATTCTCCGTTCTTATGGGGGATGATGTTGAACCGAGAAGAGAGTTTATAGAAAAGAATGCGCGTTACGTTACGAATCTTGACGTTTAATACGCAGAATGAGGAAATTTTATGGCAAGAGAAGAATACGATTACAGTAAATATGATAATCAGGTCATTTTGGATCTTGGAATTGAAAATGAAGTAAAGACTGCGTATATTGATTACGCAATGTCTGTTATTATAGGCAGAGCTTTGCCAGACGTAAGAGACGGATTGAAGCCAGTTCACAGAAGTCGTAAACATTCTATGTATGAGGATAAGCTGACCTATGATAAGCCTTTCAGAAAGTCTGCAACAACTGTTGGTAACGTTCTCGGTAGATATCATCCACACGGTGATGCTTCCGTTTATGATGCGTTAGTAAGACTTGTTCAGAAGTTTTCCCTTCGTTATCCTCTTGTTGAGGGACACGGAAACTTCGGTAATATTGATGGCGATGGTGCAGCTGCATACCGTTATACAGAAGCAAGAATGGCTAAAATAGCTAATCTTATGCTTGAAGATATTGAAAAAGACGTTGTGGACTTTATGCCCAACTTTGATAATAAGCTGAAAGAGCCTGAATATTTGCCTTCACGTTTTCCAAACCTTTTGGTAAACGGTTCTATCGGTATTGCAGTTGGTATGGCAACGAATATTCCTCCTCATAATATGGGCGAGGTTATTGATGCAGTTATTCATCTTATGGATAATCCCGATTGCACTATTGCGGACCTTATGAATTACGTTAAAGGTCCCGACTTCCCTACTTATGGCACAATTCACGGAACGGGCGGAATAAAACAAGCATATCTTACAGGAAGAGGAAGACTTAAAGTTCGTGCTGTTGCCCATTTTGAGGAAAATAAAAACAGAACGAGCATAATTATAACAGAGCTTCCCTATCAGGTAAACCGTACCCTTTTGTTGAAAAATATGGCTGATCTTGTAAAAAGCAAGAGAATTGAAGGAATTTCTGATATCAGAAACGAAAGCGGCAAGGACGGTATGCGTATCGTTGTTGACGTTAAGCGTGATGCAAACGCTCAGGTTGTTTTGAATATGCTTTATAAGTATACCCAGCTTGAAGATACCTTTGCAGTTAATATGCTTGCTTTAGTTAATGGCGAACCTAAAACTCTCAATTTGAGAGAGATTCTCGTTCATTATCTCAATCATCAGACAGACGTTATTACAAGAAGAACAAAATTTGAGCTTAAAAAGGCTGAAAGACTTGCTCACATATATGAAGGATATAAAATTGCAATAGACCATATTGACAGAATAATTGAAATTATTCGTGCAAGTAAAAACGTTGCAGAAGCAAAAGAAAATCTTGTTGCAGAAAAATTTCCAAAAACAGGAGATGATTCTTTAGTCAGACTAACGGGCGAAAACGTTGTTACGTTGGAAGAGGGATATTTTACGCTCACAGACGAACAAGCACAAGCTATTGTTGAAATGACTTTAGGCCGTCTTTCAGGTATGGAACGTAGAAAAATCGAAGAAACCTTAGCTTCTCTTTATTCTCAGATTGACGGACTTAACGAAATTCTTTCAGATGAAGGAAAGCTTCACGGAATCATCAGAGAAGATCTTCTTGCAATTAAAGATAAATACGGAGACGAAAGAAGAACAAAAATCGAAGAAAGCGAAAACGATATTCTTATTGAAGACCTTATAGACAGAGTAAGATGCGTTATAACCGCAACTAACCAAGGGTATATTAAGCGTATTCCCGCTGAGGAATACCAGTCTCAGAGAAGAGGCGGTAAAGGAATTAAAGGTATGACAACGAAAGAAGAAGACGTTGTTGAAGATGTTATTATTGCAAACAGCCACGATTTCTTGCTTCTTTTCTCAGATAGCGGTAAGGTTTATATTAAGAAGTGTTATGAGATTCCCGAAAGCGGAAGAACGTCAAAGGGAACTAACCTCGTTAACGTTCTTAATCTTTCTGAGGGTGAACGTATAACGGCAATTATTCCTGTTTCTGAGTTTAAAGAGGAACAAAATCTCGTTATGGTAACTCAAAATGCGGTTATTAAACGTACTCCTCTTATGGAATTCAGACGCAGAAGAACGTCAGGACTTTTTGCTATTAACCTTGATGAAGGCGACAGACTTCTTTACGTTCTCAAAACTCTTGGAGATGAAGAAGTTATCGTTGCAAGTCATAAGGGTATGGCTGTTAGATTTAAAGAAACAGACGTTAGAAAAATGGGCAGACAAGCGCGTGGTGTTCGTGCTATGAATTTAATGGACGATTTTGTTGTTGGTGCGGCAGTTATTCCGAATGACTATGAAGAAAAGGGACTTTCTGTTTTAACTATTTCTGAAAACGGTTTCGGAAAACGTAGTCCTATTGATGAATTTTCTGTTCATAGACGTGGCGGTAAGGGTGTTACTTGTCATAAAGTTACTGCAAAAACGGGAGCTGTTGCGGGTATTGCAATAACGAATGAAGAAGATGAAATAATGCTTATTACTGACGGTGGAATTATCATAAGAACAACCGTTGATCAGATTCCTGTTCACGGAAGAGCAACGGGTGGCGTTATCGTTATGAGAATGAGCGAAGGTTCAAAAATTGCAAGATTTGCCCTTCTTTCAGAAGAAGAAACTGAAGAAAACGATGGTTCTGCTCTTGACGATATTGAGGATTTTGACAGTGAATCCCAAGAACTTATTTATGAAAATGAAATCGATGAATTTGATGATTTTGAAGAAGATGAAGAAGATGAAGAATCAGATGAATCCGAAGAATCATATGAATCAGACGAAAATGAATAAGTGTTATAATTCAACGAGCGATAATAGGACGTATAACATATAAGCGAAAGCAACGGAGGAAAAAAACAATGGCAGCACAAATTTTCGTTTTTGAAAACGTTAAAGAAAAAGAAGAACGACATAAGCTTCTTCAATCTGCATTAAGAGATTACAGTGGTATTGACAGCGCGGAAATTGTTTATAAATATAAAGACAGACCTTCAATTAAAGGTACGCCAAAAGAGCTTTTTGTTAGTGTTACAACAGTTGGTGAAGTTATGGTTTGTGTTTTCGCAGAAAAAAATATTGGTATAGACGGGGAAAACATAGCAAGAGTAAGAGATACCAGCTTTGCTGATTATACAACCTTGGCGGAAAAATTCTTTACCTCAGAGGAAGCTGAATATTGCCGTAATGCAGATGCTGGAGAAGCGGTAAACTTTCTGAACGTTTGGGTGAGAAAAGAAGCATATTGTAAATATGCAGGATTGGGACTTAAAGATTTTCACACTTTTTCTGTTGCAAATGATGAGAAAATATTTTCAAAGGTTAAAGGTGTTACAATTAAGAAATTCAATCCTCAATTTCCGGGTTCTTCTGACTATTTATTCGTTATTGCAGGAGACGTTGATATTTAATTAAAAAAATTTAATATTACTATTGACAAATTCTTTTTAGTGGTTTAAAATTGTATTGTATCTTTAGGGAATTTTTTATTCATCTTTCAAAAGATAAATAAAAAATGGTTTATTGTTTTTTATTAAAAAGAGGTGTAATATGAAAACATCTATTAATTCTTTCAAAAAAAAGAGAGGTTTGGCTCTTATAGCCTTGATTTTTGTTTCAGCTTTGCTTGTTTCTATAACGGTTTTTGCGCTTGATTCAGGAACTGTTTTTGAAGCAAATCTTAAAGGTGAAAAAAATGGCGTTATTGGCGAAAAATACGTTGTAAACCTTACTTTTGAAAATTTTGCTCAAAAAGAATTTCTTGGTGCAACAGCAAAATTGGATTATGATACAAACGTATTTGAAATTGACAACACTTATTTAGGAATTGTTAAAGGTGAAATAACTTCTGGAAATTATAATGCTGAAACATATCCTTTAATAAATGGTGAAGATGGCTGGGTTTTTTGGTGCAATAGTGCGGTATCAGGAACTCAGGGGTGCTTTTCAGTTAACGTATTAAATGATTCTTCTGAAATAACTCCCCTTGTTGGCAGCTCTATTTCTTGTTTTGTTGAGTTTAAAGTAAAAGATAATGCTCCCGTTTCTCAAAGTATTATAAAAGTTGATACAGACTCTGAGCTTGTTGGTGTGTTCTCTAAAACTCTTATTGAAACTAAAAAAGGAACTGGAAGCAGTCTTTCTGTTAATATTGTTGAATCTTCTGCAAGTGATTTTAAAGAATTGATTTTGAAAGATGATTGCAAATATTCTATGGGATATAATGAATTTGCATCTATGGATATTTTGTATGGATTCAAAGAAAAATCAACAGTTTCTGAAATAATTTCTTCTTTCAAAAATTCTGCTGAAAATCTTAGAATTGTTTCTGGAAACTCTGTTCTTAATAGTACAGATAAAGTTCCAACCTCTGCTGTTGTTCAACTTTTATCTAATGGAACAGTTATCGATTCTGTAACCCTTGTTTGTAAAGGCGATGTTGATGGAACAGGTACTGTTGATTCTACCGATTATCTTACTATAAAGAAATATTTCCTTGAATCCTTTGATATGAACAAGGCTTTCCTTTCAGCCGCAGATATTGACTGCAATAATGTTATTGACGGAACTGATTATATGAGAGTAAAATCATATTTCCTTGGTAATATTGATATATATTCCTGATTACTTTATTGTTTTAGTTTTTAATGGAGAATTATATGTGTAAAATCAGTTTAAAAAAGGATAAAATTAAGTTTATAGCCTTGTTTTTATCTTTATCGTTATTCTGTTCTTTATTTTACAACGTTTCTTTTTCTGATGTTCAAGCAAGTTCGACAGACGAAATTCCTAAAATATCTGATAATTTTTTAAGGGGCGTTAAAGAAGAAACAACTTGTTCTGAGCTTAAAAACCTATATACAGAAAGTATTCACGGATATAAGTATTATCTTTATGATATAGATGATAATATTATAAGCGTTTTGAATCAATCTCATCTTGTTTCAACTGGCGATTATATTCGTGATGTTACAAATAAAACTTATACCGTTGTTGTTACAGGAGATATTGATGGAAACGGTAAAGTTACATTGACCGACACTGTTGCTATAAAAATGCATTTTTCGAGAGCTATCGAACTTGAAGGAGCTAATTTTGCAGCAGCAGATACTAATGGCGATTCCCGTGTTACTGCAACTGATTATTTAAGAATTAAATATCATATCCAAGAAAAATTTAATATTCACGATAATGAAGACTTTTCTGCTGATGAATCTTCTTCTGCTGACGATTCTTCAAGCAAGTATGATGAAGAAGATTGGACATCTGGTTGGATGTAGTATTTTACAGTACTTTATTATTATTTTAAATAAAAAAACAGAGCTGTTAAAAGGCTCTGTTTTTTTATTTCTTTTTAACGTTAAATCAAAATATGTTTTCTTATTTGAGTTTTGAAATAGAACATATGTTCCTAATTAATTTTCCTTATTTATACTAATAATTATATTTATATTTTTAAAAAAGTTAAAAAGTGTGTGCAAAAGTGAAAATCTACAACTATTTTAATATTTTATGTTTTGTTACCTTACTTTTGATTGCCTATATTTGCTTTTTGATTTATTTAACTATATTTGCAAAAAAATATATATGATTTTCTATGATTTTTAGGTTATTCTATGATTAGTTTTTAATTATAAATTACTATATTATTA
>JAZNJM010000058.1:0-6446 GCA_045578045.1 Eubacteriales bacterium
GGTCGAAAACTAACTATTTTATTATAATTAAATTATAATATAATATTTCAGCTTTTGCACAAAGGGAAAAACTTTCCTTAACTCCAAACTTCACGCTCCCAACTTTAAAAAACCTTCATTTATTCCGAATTGTGAATTATGAATTATGAATTATGAATTAAACTCTCTACACTCCAAACTTTAAAAACCTTTCAATTTTCAATTATAAAAATTAGCTTTTGGGCGAAGCGAAAAAGGTTTATTTATTCCTAATTCCTCATTCCTCATTCCTAATTAGAATTATTCCTAATTCCTCATTCCTAATTCCTAATTAAAAAACTAATGCCTAATGCCTACTGCCTAATGCCTAATGCCTACTGCCTACCACCTACTGCCTACCACCTACTGCCTTATTCACGAAAGGAGACTACACAATGAAAAAGAAAGCAATTATAGCACTAATAATCGTAGCATTTTTTGTTATTATTGCATTGACTGGTGCATTTTTATATATCTGTTGGTCTGAGGGTGAATACAAAAATATAAGCTGGAAATATAAAAAAGGCGTTTTAACAATATCAGGAGAAGGCGAAACGAATGAAATTACAAGCTTAATTTGGAGTAAATATGCAGAAAAGACGGAAGAAATTATTATAGAAGAAGGAATAACTTCAATCATAGATAATGCCTTCGGGCAATTTACTTCCGTAAAAAAAGTAACTATTCCCAATAGCGTAAAAACAATAAAAGAAAGAGCCTTCGAGTCTTGTTTACTTCTTGAAACCCTTGATTTAGGAGAAGGCGTTGTTACAATAGAAAGAGGTGCTTTTATGTGGTGCACCTCCCTTGAAAACGTAACGATACCTGACAGTACAGAAGCGCTGAAAGAAAGTGCTTTTGGTAAGTGTGAGAAGCTAAAAAACTTTTATATTGGAGCAGGAGTTAAAGAAATAGGTTTTTCTTTATTTGACGGGGCTGAAAACGAAGTAAACGTAACGTTAAGCGAAAAAAATCCATACTTAACTTGCGAAAATTGTGTGATTTTTAATAAAGATAAAACCATTTTGATATATTATCCCGATTTTCTCAAAGACGAAACTTATTCTATTCCAGAAGGAGTTGTTACCATAAAAAAATTAGCTTTTGGAAATTATGAATACTTAAAAGAAATAACAACGCCTTCAACTTTGAAAAAAATTGAAGAATCTGCATTTTATCAATGTGAAGCCCTTGAAAAAATATATATTGGGGAAAGCGTTTCAGAAATTGGCACTATTTCAATATGTCAATCTGGCAAATTAACAGAAATTTCAGTTTCAGAAGAAAATAATAGCTTTTCATCACTTGAGGGCGTTTTGTTTAACAAGGATAAAACAAAGCTGATTATTTATCCAAACGCAAAAAAATCCTCTCTCTATGAAGTTCCAAAAAGTGTTTTAGAAATAGAGAGAATGGCTTTCAGCAATGCTGAGATTTTGAAAATAATTCTCCCGAAAACAATAACTAAAATAAGTGAAAATGCTTTCCGTTTTTCAACGATTAAAGAAATTTCCATACCAAAATCCGTTTCAGTTATGGAAAATGGAATTTTACAGTGGTGTGATAATCTTGAAAAAATATATTATGAAGGAACAAAGGCTGAATGGAAAGCCCTTTCAGAAGATTCATATTATGATTCAAGGACTAAAAACCATACTGTTGTTTGTAAAGATGGAGAAATATCCGTTGATACAGATACTAATCCTTACTTTATGGAATAAATAAGCAAATTTTTTCAATTTTCAACTTTCGACTTCCAATTTTTCGACTCCACACTCCACTCTTCAAACTCCAAACTTTTAAAAAATTATCATTTTTTATTTTAAAATATAAAAATTAGCTTTTGAGCGAAGCGAAAAAGGTTTCATTTATTCCTAATTCCTAATTCCTAATTCCTAATTAGATTTATTCCTAATTCCTAATTAAAAAACTACTGCCTACTGCCTAATGCCTATTGCCTTCCCCTCGTCCACTACTGCCTTATTCACGAAAGGAGACTACACAATGAAAAAAAACGGGTTTTTAGCATTATTTCTTGCCTCGGCTATACTTCTTTGCTCTTGCGGTGATGAAAACCAATCCGCAGAAAAAAACGATAATGAAAAATCTGAGAGCATATCTCAAGGGGTGGAAAGCGAAGTAATAACCGAAAACTCCTCATCAGAATCATCTGAACTCCCAGACACCTCAAAACCTACAGATAACGAAAGCACTGATAATAATCAATCTTCTAACAGTGAAAGCTCAGAATCAGCCGAAAGCTCAGAAGATGAATCAACTGATAACGCTGAGTCGTCTGAGGATTATGAGAACGAAGAACTTTTATCATCAGGTGTTGACGGAAACATTTCTTGGGAAGTAAGGGGAAAAACCTTAGTTATTAAGGGAAACGGAGCGATGAATGACTACTCCTTGGAAGACGAAACCGAAGCTCCTTGGAGAAGCGATGACTTTGCAAGGAAAGTAAAAAGAATCGTTGTTGAAGAAGGAATCACAACAATCGGTAAAGATGCTTTTACGTCTATGAATTTTGAAAAGATATCTCTTCCAAAGACCTTAACAGAGCTTAAAAGCGGAGCTTTCAGCAGTTGTGATGTACTCCAAAGCATTGTTATTCCCGATGGAGTAAGTGAAATTGGAGGTGGTGCTTTTATGGGTTGCCTTTCCCTCGCCAACGTAACGTTTCCAAAATCATTGAAAACCATAAAGAGCATAGCTTTTGACTGTTGCTATTCGCTTAAAAACGTTATACTCCCCGAAGGATTGGAAACGATAGAAGAAGGTGCATTTGAAGAATGTACGAGCTTAACGGAAATAACAATTCCATCAACCGTAACAAAAATTGAGAACAATGCATTTTGGAATGCTTATAACATAAAATCCTATAAAATTGCCGTGGGAAACAAAAACTATATTCTTGAAGACGGAGTTTTGTTTTCATCAGACAAAAAAACTTTAGTTGCTTTCCCACCCGCAAATGAAAAAACGAGCTATAATATCCCAAAGGGAGTTGAGATAATAGAAGGCGGTGCTTTTGCATCGTGCAAAAATCTTAAAGAAATAGTTATTCCCGAAACTGTTAAAATAATAGGAGATTATGCCTTTTCAGAATGTAATTTCAAACGTATTACAATCCCTCAAGGTGTTGAGGAAATTGGAAGCCACACATTCAAAAGATGCAATAATATTGAATATATAGTATTGCCCGATTCCGTTAAATTCATAGGAGATTATGCTTTTACAGAATGTGATAAATTAAAAAGAATAACTCTTTCAAATGAACTTAAAATTCTTCCCGCAGGTTTTCTTTGCTATTGTAACGCTCTTGAAAGCATAACAATACCTGAATCCATTGAAAAAATAGAGGAATTTGCTTTTGTATTAACAAAGGTGAAAACAATCAACTTTAAAGGAACGGAAGAACAGTGGAACAATATTGAAAAAGAGCACAACTGGTTACCCGGTGCAAACGGAAATGAAATAGTTAAGTTTTTGAAATAACTAAGTTTTAAACAGTCAAGGCTTAAAACCATTAGCCTTTAAACAGTCAAGGCTTAAAATCGTTATGATTTTAAACAGTCAAGGTTTAAAACCGTTAGCCTTTAAACAGTCAAGGTTTAAAACTGTTATGCTTTTAAAAGTTCAAAGTTTAAAATCGTTAGCCTTTAAACAGTTTTAGCTTGAAGAAAATATAAAATGTTTATCTCCAAATTTCTTTAAATCAGACAGCCATTTTTGAGGTGTCGGAACGTTTGTTCCGTCACCTTTTTTCCATTCTTCAGACTTTTTAAAGTCGTTCAACACATTCATTATTTCGGAATGAGACTTATTTCCCGTAAACATACACATATATTCTACTGCCGCACCATTTCTTCCCGTTTTATTTGGGTATTCGTCCCAAAATTCTTCAAAACATTCTTTTATGTTTCTTCCGCACTTTTTCTCAAAATTTTCCTCCTTGTTTGTTTCAGTATCTTCTTTGAAACTTTCCCCTATGTTTATTTCAGAATTTTCCTTGAAATCTTCTCTGATGTTTTCACCATTTTTCTCGAACCACCCCCTGAGTTCTACACTCCCAACGCACTGTTCAGTTTCTCCAATACACTGTTCTACACTTTCAACGCACTGTTCAGTTTCTCCAATACACTGTTCTACACTCCCAACGCACTGTTCAGTTTCTCCAATACACTGTTCTACGTTCCCAACGAGCTGTTTAGTTTCTCCAATACACTGTCCTACACTCCCAACAAGCTGTTTAGTTTCTCCAATACACTGTTCTACACGCCCAACAAGCTGTTTAGTTTCTCCAATACACTGTTCTACACTTTCAACGCACTGTTCAGTTTCTTCAATACACTGTTCTACACTCCCAACGTATTTTTCATTTTCCTCAGACAAGCCACTCTCACTATTTTTCATTCTGGAATCAAGACCTTTTCTACCCGCAATTTTTCTTTTTTCGGAAATGTCTTTATATTTTTTCTGGTCTCTGGATATATGAGCTGTTATGAACCTGAAAGGAAAAATAAGTCTTTCAGGCAGATTAGGAACAATTCCACTTTTAACGTATTCCGTAACTGCTCTGAAAAATATTCCAATTTCCTCATTTGAAAGCTCTTTAAGCGATTCAATTTCTTCAACGTATACTATAAACTTATCCAACGCCAACACCCTTTCTTTTTTGTCTTTTTTCCTTTAGGTGAACATATTATATCATACTCAGCCCTTCAGTTATCACACGTTTTTTTATTGTTTTTTTCTTGAAAAACCCGCTCCACAAGCGGGTTTTTTCGTTTTTTTGCAATTGTTAATATGTTATGAACAAGGTTTTTTGACCTTATTTTTCTTCTTTCAAGCAAAAAAGTATAATTCAAAAAGTATCCCGTTTTTGAAAAAAAAAAAAAAAAAAAAAAAAAAAAAAAAAAAAATAATAATAATATAATTCACTTAACAAGTAAATCTAATTATCAAGTTAAAAACACCATAGAGGCATATTATAATACTATCTCTACATACAAAGTAAATCTATTTATCAAGTTAAAAACATCATAGAGGTATACTATAATACTATCTTTACATACAAAGTAAATCTATTTATCAAGAGTATAATTTATTTATTAAAAATAAAAATTATTTATTTTATATTAGGAATAGGATTAGGAATAGGAATAGGATTAGGTATAGGATTAGGTATAGGTTTAGGATTAGGAATAGGATTAGGATTAGGATTAGGATTAGGTTTAGGTTTAGGTTTAGGTTTAGGTTTAGGATTAGGATTAGGTTTAGGTATAGGTTTAGGATTAGGTTTAGGTATAGGTATACTATGCAAAACATAGCAAAATTAGCAATTGCATAATTTGCATACGTTTGCATACGTTTTTTTATTCTTTTTACAATGTTTTATACTTTCTTTATACCTTATACATTTTTATTTCTTTTCTACCTATTATGCCTTTTTTTATTGCATTTTCCACTTTTTAATACTTTGATAACTATGGTTTTTCCATTTTAAAAACCATATAAAAAAGTAAAATCCGCCTCTTACGATTCTTTTGGAAG
Organism: Eubacteriales bacterium; assembly: GCA_045578045.1. GTDB lineage: Bacteria > Bacillota > Clostridia > Oscillospirales > CAG-382 > SIG653. Next base: position 5,578 of record JAZNJM010000058.1, read on the forward strand.
AATCTTCAAGACGGATTCATTATACTTTTCTTCTAATAAAATATTCAATAACAAAAAACGCAACACAACCTGCGGCATAACACCAGATATCTTCCAATGCAAAACCTGTTCCCATAACTATTCTGAAAAACTCTATGTTCCCAAGACCTAAACGGTCAACGTAATTAAAATACTGGCAAAACTCAATAAAAACAGAGAAAATAAATATTGAAAGTGGAACACCCCAAACGGCTTTTATCTTTATAGAATAATTATCAAGAGGAAAAAACGCCCTCGCAAAGCAACATAGAAGAGACGCAACCAAAACATCGCCAAAATATGGGCGAATAAAGTTATCTCTCACAAAGAGAGCAATATACACTTCACAAATAAAAATTATCAAAGTTATCCCTGAATAAATAAAACGAAGCCTATTTTTCATATATCTCCTTTTAAAACTCGTGTTTTTAAACTTTTTTTCAAACTTGTGTTTTTAAACCGTGCTTTTAACCCGAGCTTCTAACCCACATTTCAAACTTATATTTTTAACTCGTGTTTTTAAACTTTTGTTTCAAATTTGAGTTTTTAAACCGTGTTTTTAGAATATATGTTTTAACACCAATTTACAAAACATATCTTTTTAAACTTACATTTCAAAATTTGCTTTTTCATCAAAAAGTCATAAGAAATAAAAAAGCCTTGACAAAACTATACAAATCCATATAATACAAAATAGGGTGTTACCTTTTACGGTAGGCGGTTAGCTCCTTTTTCTCGTCTGTTTGACGAAAGAAAGGAGGCGGTTTTGATGGTTACATACGAAACATTATTTGCTTTTGTGGTAATGATTATTGCCGTTATTGACATTGTTATTAAACTTAACAATAAAA
>JAZNJM010000059.1:0-6855 GCA_045578045.1 Eubacteriales bacterium
TAAAAATGGGCTTCCTATCTCATTCTTTTCGCTAACGACATATTAAAACTCATAAATTAGGTCTAAATCAGACCATAAAATAATTCAAAGAAGTGCATAATGTAGTGCATAAATTCAAACTTTTTTCAAACTCATCAAAATGCCATTTTCCCGCTTGTATAAAGGCTCTCCGACTTCTTTTTGGAGAGCCTTTTTCACTTTTTTCAGGCAAACTCGGGTTGTATCATAAATGTGTTTTTATGTCAATGAAAAGAATTTCAGAATTGATTATATTATAATTTTGACATTATTCTAAATAAACGAAAGAATACATCGTTCTATAGCCAATTTGAATAATACTTTAACTGTTTTTTTTATGAATTTTATAGCTTTTTAAAAGAAAAAAATGTTGAAATTTGTCTTTTTTGGTATTATAATATAGTAGTTCAAAAGTTATATAAAGAAAGAAGGTTTTTTCTTGGAAAAACTTAAACCGATGTTATTCACAACCCTAAAAGGTTACAAAAAAGAACAGCTTCTTAAAGATGTTATAGCTGGTGTTGTTGTTGCAATAATTGCACTTCCGCTTTCTATTGCTCTTGCACTTGCATCAGGTGTTGGACCGCAAGAAGGAATATACACAGCTATTGTTGCCGGATTTCTTATCTCATTTTTTGGCGGTAGTAACGTTCAAATTGCAGGACCAACAGCTGCTTTTGCAACAATAGTTGCGGGTATAGTTGCCTCGAATGGTATGTCAGGACTTGCAATGGCAACGGTTATGGCTGGTGTATTTCTTATATTAATGGGTATTTTCCGTCTTGGAGGATTGATTAAATATATCCCATATACCATAACAACGGGCTTTACAGCAGGTATTGCCGTTACTATTTTAATTGGTCAGCTTAAAGACTTTTTTGGTATAACTTACGCAGAAGGAATAAAACCAATAGAAACTATTGAAAAAATAGAAGCATTGATTGAAAGCATTGGAACGGTTAATTGGTGGGCGGTATTAGTTGGCGGTGTTTCTCTTTTAATACTTATTGTGTGGCCAAAAATAAGTGAACGTATTCCAGGTTCTCTGATTGCTGTAATTGTTGGAGCGGCTATGGTAAAGGCGTTTAATTTAGAAGTTAATACAATTGGAACGAGCTTTGACGTTAAAGGCGGTTTGCCTGAATTTAATATGCCCGATTTTAATTTTGAGCTTATGAAAAAAGTTCTTCCTGATGCTTTAACAATTGCTGTTTTGGCAGCTATTGAATCACTTCTCTCTTGCGTAGTTGCAGATGGTATGACAGGAACGAAACATAGATCAAATATGGAGCTTGTTGCACAAGGAATAGGAAATATAGGCTCAGCGCTTTTTGGAGGTATTCCCGCAACGGGTGCTATAGCAAGAACTGCCGCAAATATCAAAAGCGGAGGCAAAACTCCCGTAGCAGGAATTGTTCACGCTGTGGTATTACTTGTAGTACTTCTTGTTCTAATGCCCTTTGCAGGGCTAATTCCTATGCCAACAATCGCCGCAATACTTTTTGTAGTTGCTTATAATATGTGTCAATGGAGACCTTTTGTTAAGCTCGTTAAAACTGCACCTGTTTGGGATATTTTAGTTCTTGTTCTTACGTTTGTGCTTACAGTTGTTTTTGATTTGGTTGTTGCAATTGCAGTTGGTATGGTTTTATCCTGCCTCTTATTTATGAAACGAATGAGCGATGAATCTACCGTTTTTCAGTGGAAAAAAACGGAAGAAAAAGAAAGCGGATTGCTTTCAGTTTCCGAAGGAATTTATGTTTATGAATTAAACGGTCCTCTTTTCTTCGGAGCGAGTGGATATATTAGTCAAATTGCAGTTAACGAAAAAACTCTTTGTCTGATTCTTAGAATGAAAAGCGTTTCTATCGTTGATGCAACAGCTTTAAACGCTCTTGAACTGCTTGTTGAAAGATGTAATAAACAAGGTGTGAAGCTCATACTTTCTCACACTAACCAATCAGTTTTTAATTCTCTGAAAAAATCAAAGCTCATTGAAGTTATAGGAGAAGAAAATATAGTTCCACATATAAATGATGCTGTTATCCTTGCTGAGAAGTATATTTCCAATCAAGGCGAATAATTTACATATTTTTTGTTCTATTTTGAAGTAAAAATATTTCTTTATTATAATTAAAAAAGGCTGTCTTGAAATTTTTAATCATTCGAGACAGCCTTAAAAAATAAATTTCTTTATTATTTTCTATTGCCTTTTTATATTAAATAATGTATAATAAAATAAAAAACAAAGTGAGGTTATTTTTATGGTTAAGCATATGATTATTTGGAAACTTAAAGAAGGTTTGGAAAATCCTGAGGCTAAAAAACAGGAAATCAAAGAAGCTCTTGAAGGATTGGTTGGAAAAATCGATGGCCTTTTGGAAATGAAAATTCATATAAACGGAATGGATTGTTCTTCGGGCGATATTATGATGGATTCAACGTTTGAATCTGCTGAAGCATTAGCGGCTTATCAAACACATCCAGAACACGTTGCTGTTGCTGGTGGAATTGTGAGACCAGCGGTTGAACAAAGACTTTCTTTTGATTTTTAAGGTTTTTTTGTTGAAAAAATGGCATTTTCTCGTTTTCCGAGACAGATTTTCGATATACGGTATGGCTTTTTTGATGTCGTTCTTGTAGAATATCGTTGAAATAAACCATATTTGGAGGAACGTTATGGAAAAAAAATCAATTGGCAAATTTATTGCAGTCTTAAGAAAATCAAAGGGAATGACTCAGCAAGACGTAGCAGACCGTCTTAATGTTTCTAATAAAGCGGTGAGCCGTTGGGAACGGGATGAATGTGCTCCCGATTTATCGGTTATACCCGCTTTAGCAGAAATGTTTGAGGTAACTTGCGATGAGCTTTTGAAGGGTGAGCGCATATCTGCTCCTCCTTTGGAAGTGTCTTCTTCAAAGTCTGAAAAGCAGATTAATAATTATGTTTCTAAAGCTATTTCAAAATTAAAATCTTCGCTCTTTATTTCTTTGGCAATATCTGTTGTTGGTCTTGTTTTTATGTTTGGAATTTCATACGGCTTTTATCGACCTGTTATCGGATTTGCCGTTATGATTCTTTTTGAAATATCTTCTCTCGTTGTAACAGCTTTGTCAATAATCAAGGCAAAAGATTCAAGAGACGATAATGAATTGTTTGAAAAGGCAGACGAATCTTTAATAAATAAGTTTAATAAAACCTTAGGAGACTTGTCTTTCCGTTCAATTTTTTCTGTTTTATCATCCGTTGTTTTGGCTTTACCCCTTGTGATTATAAGAGATGATTATGTTGAAAGCGTTATTACAATAGAAAGTTATTTGCTGTCATACTTTTGGTTTTTGGCTTTGGTTCTTTTCTTGCTATATGTATCTTTTGAAAAATTATTTTTTCAATGGATTGTATATGGTTCACCTTTAAAAAAAGATGATTCATTAGCCGATGTTAAGGATAATATGTCTATCATTCAACTGTCGTTGGATGCTTTATCATCTTTATCTTTTGCTGTATCTCCTTATTTTTTTAAAGAGACATCAGTTTTTAATTTAGGTGATTTTATTGCGTGTTTGGGATTGGCATTTGTTTTAGCAAATATAGTTGTTTTTCTGATTTACTTATTCAAACATAAAGAAAAAGGAGAAATAAACCTTATCAGAGGAATAAGAAACGTGCTTCTTTCAATTCCGTCATTTGTGATTGCTTCTTCATCGGTTGTTTTTTATGGGGGAGGTAGCTATTCAAAAACAACCGTCCTATGGAAGGAAAAGTATTTATTTCTTGCGGCTGTTTTAGCAATTACTATATTTTTAGTTTTTTCAGTAATTGAATCTATTATTAAAAATAAAAAACAGCAATAAAAACGAGCAATGACAAGAAATAACAATAATAAAAAGAAATAACAATAATAAAAAGCAGAGTTTTACTTAAATTCAAATGTAAAATTCTGCTTTTTGCATAAAAAAACAATAAATGGACATACTTATTCTCGGAGGGTTTGAGTATGTGTGAAGAAGAAAAAAAGGAAGAACAAAATTTCGAAGAGCAAAAGGGTAATGAAACAGAAAAAAGCGTTACTACTTGCGGAGACTCGGGATGTATCCACGCTTTAATAATAGCGGGACAAATAGAGGGGCATTATTCAGCCTCAGACCAAGCCAAGTCAACGAAATATGAGCATATAATTCCAACTCTTGTTGCAGTGGAAGAAAGCTCTGATATTGACGGGCTTTTAATACTTCTTAATACAATAGGCGGAGACGTTGAAGCAGGACTTGCTATTGCAGAGGTTATATCGGGAATGAGTAAACCAACGGTTTCTCTCGTTCTTGGGGGAAGCCATTCTATTGGAGTTCCTTTAGCTGTTGCAGCAAGAAAATCTTTTATCGTTCCATCCGCAACAATGACTCTCCATCCTGTAAGAATAAACGGTCTCGTTATCGGTGTTCCGCAGAGCTTTGATTATTTTGAAAAAATGCAAATGCGGATAATTGAGTTTATCACACGAAATTCGTCGGCTGATGGTGATGAGCTAAAAAATATGATAATGAAAACAGATCAGATGACAACGGATATAGGCACAGTCTTAGGCGGTGTTGAAGCTGTTGAAAAAGGTCTTATTGACCGTGTTGGTAGCTTGAAGGATGCTATAGCTTCTCTTAAAGAGATGATAAAAGAGCAAAAACAAGCTGATTCTTAAAAGTTATCCCCGAAAAACATTTAGTTTTTCGGGGATAATTGTATATATTATTATTTTTCACCGTTCATATGACCGTTTCCTTTTCCGCCGCCGATTTCTCCGTTTCCTTTTTCGTTTTCGGGTTTTGATTCTTCATCTGCGGAATTGTGTTTTCCATTATGACCTTTATCGCTTTCTTTGTCGGGATGGTCTTTTTCAGCTTCGTTGTCTTTCTTTAATTTATCTCTTATATCTTTCATAGGCATATCTTTAATTTCATCTTCGGTAATTTCGTATCCTTTTTCAATCAGTTTTAAATATGCCTTATATTTTCCAAAAGATAATCCTTTTGTATGAGCTTCTGATACTTCTTCATTTGTTGCAGAATCGCAATATAAATTTTGTTTTTCTTTGGAAATAGTTTCAATATCAATAGAAATATTGTTTTTTTGTTTACCTTCTTTTCCTGCAACGGTAACGGAAATATCAGAGTTTGCAAATTCTTTATTTTCAAGTATTGTATTGAGTGCTTCTTTATAGTTCATATTTTTTATATCAATGCTTTCAATGAATTCTTCGCCATCGCTGTTGAATTCTTGAATTGATATAACTTTATCAAATCTGTTAACACCTATTTCAAAAGATGGATTTATATCAACGCTTAAAACAACCGTTGAGGTATTATAAACTTTATACCCAAAAAGACTTATTGAAGCAATAAGAATGAAAGAGGCGGCTACAGGTATTAATCTTTGGGCAAACGTCTTTTGATGCCCTCTTTTTTTGTTGATGTATTCTATTGTGTTGTTAATTAATTCTTCTTCTGCGTGAACGCTATCAAAAGCGTTTTTTATTTTTTTATTCATATTCTTTAAGCCTCTCTTTAAGCAGGTCTTTTGAACGGGTTATCAAGGTGTATACTGTATTTACGTTGATTTTAAGTGTTTTCGAAATTTGAGGAGCTGTCATTTCTTCATAATAGTGTAAATAAACAACGTCTCTGTATTTTTTCGGAAGGGAAAGCACAGCTTGTAAAACATAGCTTTTATCATCTTCCTCGTGGTTTGGTTTTTCTAACGCTTCATCAAGGGGAACAGTGTGATTTCGAAAAAAATCCTTGAACCAATCATTACATGCGTTTATAGTTACTCTTATAAACCATGCTTTTTCGTGTTCATCACTTTCAAATTGTACGGAGCTGAGGGCATATTTCAAAAACACGTTTTGAAATATGTCCTGAGTATCGTCATAATTCTTTAATCGAATTACGCAAAGCCGTTTTACTGTATCGGCATACAGCTTTATGGCTCTGTTTACCTCTTGCTCGCTCCGCATATTGTACCTCGTTTAATTATTAACAGCTTCAGATGGCTTCTGCTTCATTTGCAACTTTACCTTTTCTCTGACCGTTTCCTTTATTTCCTTTGTTGGCTTTGTTATTTTCAGCTTTTGTTTCTTCTTTTGCTTCATCATCAGCTGTATCGTCTTCTACGATTTCATCTTCAACAACAACGTCATCTTTGCTTTCTTCGTTTTCGCCTTTATTTTCTTTTTTGAAACCTTTTCTTTTTTCTTCTTTGGTTTCATCATCAGCAACTGTATCGTCTTCTACAGTTTCATCTTCAACAACAACGTCATCTTTGCTTTCTTCGTTTTCGCCCTTATTTCCTTTTTTGAAACCTTTTCTTTTTTCTTCTTTGGTTTCATCATCAGCAACTGTATCGTCTTTTACGCTTTCATCTTCAACGATAGCATCATCTTTGCTTTCATCTTCAACGATAGCATCGTCTTTGCTTTCATCTTCAACAATAGCATCGTCTTTGCTTTCGTCTTCAACGATAACATCGTCTTTGCTTTCATCTTCAACGATAACATCGTCTTTTTCTGGCTTTTCATTTTTATTATTTATGTTGTGCTTTTTGTCGCCTTTGCCTTTTTTGTTCTGTTCATCACAAATGCCGTCTTGGTCTTCGTCAACAAAGTTGTCGCAAACGCCGTCTTCATCAGCATCTACACATTTTGAACCTTTGTTTCCTTTGTCGCCTTTGCCTTTTTTGTTCTGTTCATCACAAACGCCGTCTTGGTCTTCGACAACAAAGTTGTCGCAAACGCCGTCTTCATCAGCATCTACACATTTTGAACCTTTGTTTCCTTTGCCGCCTTT
>JAZNJM010000060.1:0-7017 GCA_045578045.1 Eubacteriales bacterium
ATTTGTCTTCCTAAGGCCGCTTGGCCTCCGACTTGGTGCATCAATCGCAATAGCGGCCATTGGTGAAGCAAACAAAGCGGCTGACGTTGTTGATTCTTTCCTTAAAGGCGATATAGTTCCATACGTTGCTCCTTTTGTTTCTGAAAGAACCGTAACAAAAGAAATGTTTGAAGACAAAGAGGTTATTCCAAGAGCTGTTATGCCTTGCCGTCCTGCTGAAGAAAGAAGAAATGATTTCAAAGAGGTAAACCTTGGATTCTCTGATGAACAGGCTATAAACGAAGCAAAACGTTGTCTTGAATGTGGATGCCACGAATATAAAACGTGTAGACTTATAAGATGTGCAAACAGATATAAGCTCAATCCCAAGAGATTCAGCGGTGAAAAGCATATGCACGAAACGGAAACGAAACTTGTTAGCATTGAAAGAAATCAAGGTAAATGTATTCTTTGCGGTCTTTGTGTAAGAGTTTGCGATGAGGTTGTTAATAAAGGTATCTTAGGCCTTGTTGGCAGAGGCTTTAAAACCGTTATCAAACCAGAGTTTAATAACCCTGACGTTATTACTTATTGTAAAGACTGTCATAAATGCGTAGACGCTTGTCCAACGGGTGCGTTAAAGTTTCTTAGTAAGTAGTAGAAATATTTGTTTTTTAATAATTTAATATCAAAATAGTCAAAGCATTTGTCTTTAAATTATTTGAATAATATAATAGTTAAATTATGGTTTTACATTATTTGAATAATAAATAATTAAAGTATCTGTTTTGCATTAAATACTTATTCTAAAAATTTAGAGAGCTGTGTTTTTTACAGCTCTCTAAAACTATTTTATTGAAAAAAATGTTAAATATAAAAAACACGATATAACCATATATGGAAACATCGTGTTTATATTGATAAAACTATAAAAATATAATAAATAGATTTAATTTAAAAGAATATTTCAGAATAATTCTTTTAAGAATTAGTATTTATAAGTTTTTCGTTAGCTTCAAAGATCTTTTTGCTAATTTCTTTCATTTTTTCAGAAGAAATTTTTGCAACTTTTCTATCGTATGTGATAAAACCGTTTGTTTCATCTTCAACGTCTGAAAGCTGAGTATATACTGTTGCACAAAGACCTAAAGGAATTGAAGGAATAATTTCATTATAATAAAGATTTTCCACAGCCTTAGTAAAATCTGATTCAGAGCTAAATTTGCCATAACCGTATGTTTTTTTTGTGTTGAAAGAATGTTCTTTTAATTTGAAGGAATAACCGCCAAATTCCGATAGAAAAACAGGCTTATTTGATTTTTTATGATTATATTTCTTAAAATAAGTATGAATACTTTCAACGTCAGATTCAGAACAGGTAAACCAACCCGAAGCGGTATCAATAAATCTTGTATCATCCAAACTTTTAATAAATTCATACATAATATTTCCCGAAAACTGTCCCCAACCTTCGTTAAAAATAGTCCAAAGACATATGGAGGGATGTTTTTTCAAGTCATTAACGATTCTTTCAGATGATTCTGTAAATGCTTTTCTTGTCGTTGAATTTTTGTGGAGATTTTTATCGCTTCTGTTTTTTACACCTATCGTTGGAAGAAAAGTGTCTCTGAAAAATGAATAGTCGCTATTGTTTATCATATCCTGAAAAACAACTATACCAAATTTATCGCAATAATAGTAAAAACGTTCAGGTTCGGTTTTAATATGTTTTCTCAGCATATTAAAGCCCATTTTTTTTGCAAACATAATATCATCAATAAATGCCTTATCCGAAGCTGGAGTATAAATTCCATCACTCCAATATCCTTGGTCGAGAAGACCGTGAAAAAAAAACGGTTTACCATTAAGGCATAAACGATTTATTCCATTTATTGATTTTATTTCTAAGGTTCTGAATGCAAAATAAGATTTAATTTCATCATCATTAGTTTTAATTGTAACGTTATACAAATAAGGATTTTCAGGAGACCAGTGTTCAGGGTTATTTATTTTGGCTTTTCCGCATCCGTCAGTAATGGAAAATTCAACGTTTCCGTTTTTTGTTTCAATTATTCCTTTTCCATTTAAACTATCGTTTATTTTGACAGAAACAATATTATTTTCTGTTTCAAAATCAACTTTTTTAATATAATTTTCGGGAACGCTTTCAATCCAAACAGTTTGCCAGATTCCAGAAACTGGTGTATACCACATTCCGCCTCTTTTTTCTCTTTGTTTTCCGTAGGGAAGAATAAGAGAATTGAGATTATCAACACAGCAAATATGAATATTGTTTTTTCCAACAGAAATAAAATCTGTTATATCAAATGAAAAACTCGAATATCCTCCAACGTGATAACCAACCTCTGAGCCATTAATATATACAGTTGAACATTGATCGATAGCACCTATATTTAATATTATTTTTTTGTTGATAAATTCTTTTTCAATATAAAAATCTCTTGAATAATGAAGCTCTGTTCCGTCTGAATAATGTTTTTCAATACCTGATAAAATCGATTCTATGGGAAAAGGCACTAAAATTTCTTTATCATAAACGGGTTCTTTTATTGTTTGATTGTTTTTTTCAACAATTCCAAATTTCCAAATTCCATTAAGATTGAGATATGAATTTCTGAAAAGTGTCGGTCGGGGATATTCATTGTGTGGAATAAATGAATTATTATCAGAAGATTCAAGGCTTTTTTGAAGTTTTTCTCCTTCAACGGTTAATAGTCTTTTCATAACATTCAGTTCTTTCTAAAAAATATATTGTAAATTGAATATACGTTCTAATAAACATTATATTTATTTTTATCCTTATGTCAAGATATCATTTTGGTGTTGAGTATAAAAAATATTGAGAAAATAACGTATTGACTGAGTAGACATATTGTGCTATAATCATCAAAAAGGTTTTAATAATAAAATTGCGGAGGCTAATATGCTTTTTGAAAAAATTGATTATAGTGATTTAGAATCGTTAGCAATAGAAATGCCAATTGAAATAAACTGTTATAAATATTCAGGTGATTTTGAAGGAGAAATAAAAGCAATAGACAACTATTTAGAAAAAAACGCTGAAAAAGACAACCTTCCCGAAGGATTGATTGCTCGTCTTAAAATTGAAAAACTTATTGCTTCTGAACTAATAAATAATTATAAAACGGAGTTTGAATCTATTTATAACCGTCTTAAAGAAGAATTTCCAAATTTAACAGTTGAGCTTCTTGAAAAATTTATTGACGAAGGACACGGAGATTTTATAGTAAAAAATGGAAAACGTATGTTTGAAAATGCAGCATACGTAAATCTTAAAAGAATAAAAGGAGATTATCTCAGAAAACTTGATAATCCCGATTATTATGACAGAGCAAATTTTGAGTTAAGAAATGAAAACAGAATTATAATGAGAGAAAAAGGCTCTCGTGCATTTCGATATACAATAAAACAGTGGATAATGCCAACTGTTTCAGAAGAATATGCAGGAAAGCTGATTCGTGTTCATCTTCCTTTCCCCGTTGAATGTGCAACTCAGTATGATATAAAACTTATATCGTCAACAGAGGAACCATATATTTCTAACGCAGAACAAAGAACAGTTTTCTTTGAAAAACCGTATGTTCCCGGTGAAAAATTTTTTGTTGAATTTACATACGTTAATAAATCAACTTATAAAGAAATATCTCCTCTTGTTGCAAAAGAAGGAAACCCTGGTTTTTATCTTGACGAACAGTATCCGCACGTTAGATTCACTCCATATATTAAGATGTTAGCAAAAGACCTTAAGGGAAGTGAAACAAATCCTTTGCTTTTGGCAAGACGTGCATATGAATGGGTAACTCACAACGTTGGATATTCATATACAAGACCTTATTTTTGTCTTGAGAATATTTCCGAATTTGCCGCAATAAACAGAAGGGGAGACTGTGGAGTTATGTCTACCTTGTTTATAACACTTTGCAGAGCAATGGGCGTTCCTGCAAAATGGGAATCGGGATTATATACAACTCCCGATGAAATAGGATGGCACGATTGGGCAATGTTTTACGTTGAACCATATGGATGGCTTTATGCAGATTTATCTATGGGAGAATCAACTGCAAGATGTGGAGAAAAACAGCTTTATAATCATTATTTTGGGAACCTCGATCCTTTCAGAACGGTTTATTGTAACGATTTTCAAAAGCAGTTTGAGCCTCCTAAGTCATTTATGCGTTGCGATCCATACGATAACCAGATGGGTGAAGCCGAATTTGAAGATTTTGGACTTTTCTTTAACGATTGGAAATGTGGTAAAGAAGTAATTTCTGCCGAGGAAGTATAATAGTTAATAATATATAAAAAAGAGATTGATGCTTTATTGGCGTTCAATCTCTTTTTATTAGTGTAAAATCTTTTTAACTTTAAGACAGACTAATAGATTTATTAATCAACAATATCTTTTTCTGCGTTCCATTTATAAATAAATAGAACAACTCCGCCTAAAATAGCAATACCAATAATAATAAGCGTAATGGTGAAAGGTGATAATCCACCTTTTGGAGAAGTTGATGATGAAACATCATCATTTGAATTGTGGTCAGACGAAGGGGCAAATTTAACTTCTATTTTGTAATTGTTAGTTATTTTTCCTAAAGCTATTGAAAAAGAAGATGTTTTTCCAATGTGTTCTCTGAACATAGAAGTTCCATTTACAATAATATCTTCAACCATATATCCTGGATCGGGTGAGATCTGAATGTTTTGAGTTGAGTTAATTAAAACTGTGCTTGTTCCTCGTGGGGAAACAGAACCGTGTTCACCAACAATAACTTCTATTGTATATTTAGAAGATGCTGACACAACAAGAATAAGATATTTATTTCCATTATATTTAAAGGAAACTTTTCCGGAATCTCCAACGATTAATTTACTTTCATTTGCAGAATCGAAAACTGAGGAAAACTTTCCTGTTTTATCATCATAGAACAAATAATCAAGTTCTTTTTCAAAAAAAGCCGATTTAAGATTTAATGTAATTGTAGCTTCTGAGGGGAGGGAAACGCCACAAGTTTTTATAACTTCATATTCAAAACCTTGAACGTTGTTTTGTATCATTTTATTTTCCAAAGCAGTGATAACGGTAGAATCAACTTTTTCTTTCCCAATAAGAAGATTAAAATCAAAATCTTCTTTTGGGAAAACGCTTCCCGCTTCAAATGTCCATGAATAACCTTTTCCGTTGAATATAACTTTTTTATCAGCGGCTTTAACGCTTAATTGATTAAAAAGCTCGGCTTTAACAAGGGTGTTTTCTGAAATATCAACAGTAATTTCAGAAGCGTTCCAGTCAATGTTATTTTCAATGCCTTCGGCTTTTTTAAATCCAACTTCTAAAGAATGATTGGAAATTACCTTTTCAAAAACAAAAACGTTTTCAGAATAAATTTGAGTTGTGCCGTCAACTATAATATAATCAACAACGTATTCATTATCTGGTGTAAACTTAACGTTAAGGTCGGCACCTGGTTTTACAAGTTGCTCGCCAACGGGAGAAACTGTTCCACCTTTTCCTGCTGAAATTGTGATTTTGAAAAAATCGTCTCCATTTGATAAATCGGGGGTGAAATAAGCAATAATATTATGAGCTGAGGAGATGTTTTTTAACGTATACGTGTTGTTTTCAGAAAGCTGAATTTCAACGCCGTCAATTTTAACTTTCTCAATAATATAATTCATATCGGGAGTAAATGAAAGAGTTATGCTTCCGCCTTTTCTTACTTCCGTTTTCATATTTTCTATTGTATATCCTTCAGCAGATATAACTCCGCCAATAGAATTCTGAACAATAGCACGAATAACGTATTTTTCAGCAATAACGTCAAATAATGCTTCAATTTCTAATTTATCTAACGCTTGAATTTCTTCATTGATGGAAATTTCAAGACGACCGTCTTTGTTGAGCTTTGTTAAATTTCCGTTAACCTTAATAGAAACAAGCTCATAACCTTTTTCTGGTACAACGTCAAGAATTAAAGTCGTATTAAAATACGCTTTTTCAGCAGGAGTTAATGAGCCTTTTCCAATACTTGTTATTTTAACTGGGATTGACTCCATTTGAACAAATTCAACGATTACTGAAAAATCGCTGTTTACATTAGCAACTGAAAATACACCGTCGGCAGACCAAGTAACTTCTTTGCCATTTGCTGTAACGCTTTTAATTCCATACCCCTCATCAGGAAGAATCTGAAATTGAGCCGTATCTCCGCTTAAAACGTAAGCAACGCCTTCTTCATTAAAAGGAAGAACTTTTCCACCTTCATTTTTTGTTAACGTTACAGTATGAGTTTTCATCGGTTCAAAGGTGGCGTATACAGTGTATTCTTTTTCTTTTGGAGCTTTAAAACTTCCTTTAAAAACGTTGTTTTCTTTTTTTATATCAAGTCCAACGTCATTAATAAATATTCCCGTGCAAGTGTATCCGTTGTCGGGCTGGGCAGTTATTTCAAACACATTTTCTGTTCCAACGTAGACAGTACCTTCGGGGATGAGCTTACCGCCTTCGTTTTGCTCAACGTTGAAAACAACGTTTCCTCTGAATATAGGATTAACTGTTACTTTTTCTCCAACGTTAACGGGAACGTTAACAGTATCATTTTCAACTAACTGAAAAACGCCGTTGATTTCAACTCCGTAAACGTGGTAACCAACGTTTGGAATGAGCTGAATAGCTTCAACTATATCTTTGGGGTATGTATATCTTCCAACAGCAATTGATGTATATCCCTCAGTACAAGTTAAAATCTCTAAAACTCCTACGTTTTCGTCTTCTTTCGATTCTTCGTCAGAAACAGAAGATTCTTCTTCTGCATATACGGGCAATACTGTAAATGATAAAACGAGAATTAAGGTAATAATTAAGGATAATGATTTTTTAAACATTGAATAAATTTCTCCTAAAATATTTTTTATGTTATTTATTAGCTTGATAATATATACATTCCTTATAGTATACATCGATAAATAAGGATATAAAACAAAATAAAAAATATA
>JAZNJM010000061.1:0-9031 GCA_045578045.1 Eubacteriales bacterium
GTCAGGCTACGATTTCGCTATTGCTTCTTCTCTCCCACACCTCACGATGTGAAACTTGCAAGTCGCTTTTGAGTTCGTTGGTAACTACGCCTCGGTGGACTTTCACCACAGAGCATTGATATGCCCGTCATACAAAAACCGCAACCCTTTATTTCAGAATTGCGGTTTGTAATTCATATCTTTATTTTTTATTCTTGAAAACAAAGTTCTATTCTGATAAAATTCAACAAAACCGAATATTTTGACTTAAAACAAAGGTTTTCGAAATAACAGAAAGCGAAATATTTTGCAATAACAGAAAAAGAAATGTTTAGCCATAATAGAAACGAAATATTTTTCTATCACAGAAAACGAAATGTTTAGCCATTATAGAAAGCGAAATGTTTCATTATTACAGAAAAAAGTTTCGCTATCATATTTTATATTATACGTAGGAGAAAAAACTTTGAGAGAATTTTTCGGATACAATGATTCTTTTCTATTAACCAAAAAATGGTATCATATTTTGAGATGGATCGTTCCTCTTTCTTGTATGGTTTGTAAAGAAACGGATATTTCAAACGATGCACCTTTTTGCACCGAATGTTATAATAAATTCAAAGAGCTATTTTCAAAACCTTGTGCTATTTGCGGAGATTTAACAGATAATTGCAAATGCTTCAAACCAAAAGGAATAAAAGATTTATTTTTTCTTTTCTGGTATGATGGTCTTCTCAGTGCTGATATAATTTCCATAATAAAATATCGTGGTGAAAGGAGATATACATCTTATTTTGGAAAGCTCATTTCAGACCGAATTAAAGAAAAATCGCCTTCTTTAAAGTTTGACGGTGTTTGCTACGTTCCAAGATCTCTAACCAACATAAGAAAAAGAGGCTTTGACCAATCAAAGCTGATGGCTGAAAGCGTTTCTTACTACTTAAACGTACCTTTACTACATTGTATCAAACGTAAAGGAAAAAGCGAGGAACAGAAAAAACTATCTGGCGAAGAAAGAAGAAAAAACGTTAAGAATAAATTTAACATCAAATTGGAAAGCCTCATTTTTGAAAGCGGAGAAATCCCTTCTAATATTCTTCTGATTGATGACGTTATAACAACAGGCTCAACAGTTAAAGAATGTGTATACCTTTTAAGTAAAATGGGTGTACGAAACGTATACGTTGGTGCAATTGCAAAAACTCCTCTCAAAAGACGAAAAAAAAGAAGATACAAGCGGAAAAACAGCAATAATTCTTAGGCCATTAACGAAAAGCTATAATAATTTCTGAACCACTAATGGAAAAGACGAAAAACAGAATCAACTCCGTTTTTCGTCTTTTTTTAAATACCGCTTATTGCATCTGTATTTTTCTTTTCAATATATTTATAAAACTCGTTGAATATTTCACGCCCCATAGAACGATAGTCTGTTTCAAACACATTATTAATATAAAAATCCCTTTCATTTTTTGGAACGTTATAAACGTAAAGTATAGAATCAAGAGCTTTCCTTATTCTGTTTTCTAAAGAAATATTGTCGTTATCTGTGCATAAAACAGCATATTCAATTCCACTTGCTATCATCTCAGCTTCATTAAATTGACCTTGGTTCCAATCTTTACAAAAATCTCTGAAAACCTCTTGCGCTTTTTTTAAATCATAACGCCTTATAATATCTAAGGTCATACTATGAGTATATGCTGAAACGTAAAGCTCCTTCGTCTTTTCATTTTCATCACAAATTGAAGCCATTGCAAGAAGCTCAAGACAAAAGGAATTTATAAGCTCCTCTACGTTTTCCATATGATTTTTAAACATTCCCCATTGAAAATCAAAAAGCATTTCAACAAGAATTGAAAGTAAATGTTCTTTTGTTGGATAATAAAACGTTATGTTTCCCGTACTTATTCCAAGTCTTTCGCCAATATATTTCATTGTTGTTTTGGAATATCCGTTTTCAAGGAATGCTTTCGTTCCAACCTGAACGATACTAAGTTTAGTTATGTTTTTTTTCTTTCCGCCCACAAAATCGCCTCTTTTCCTTTATTTATATGTCAAAGCTTCGTCCGTTTGAAAAGCTCATATGAGCATACCACTTTCCAAGAGAAACCGTTACCTTTGTTAAATCAGGCAAGGTTCCTTCGAGATAACTTCGAAAATATCTGTCAAACGAAAGTCCGTCTCTGTATTCTCCGTTTATATATAGCTGTGTATGAATTATTCCCCTATAATAAGTAATGTAGCTACTATTCATTTCTACAGTTACAAGTCTTGAAAATATCAAGTCGGAAATAAGAGTCCCAACAGACGCCATAAACGCACAAAATGCAAAAGCAATTCCAAAAATATAATCGGTATTATAAGAAACCTTTTCTTTATCTATAAAGCCATAATCTATTACCTCAACAGTACGGCTATTTCTATATAAAAGCCAGAAAACAACTAAAAGAATAAGAAATGAAATGATAAGAGCCCCCGTTATTATCCTTCGAATTTTCATTCTTTTTCTGAGCTTTTCTTCTGTTTTTAAGCTAAAATCAATATAATTCATTTTCTGATTATTTACCTTCAGCGTCAAACTATTTCCAGAATATCTGAAACCTTTTCTACAATATAGTCTGCTTTTGCATTTTCAAGCTCAAAAACACTTCCATATCCATAAGAAACGCCAATGGAATCAATTCCGTTTTCCTTTGCACCTATTATATCGTGTTCCCTATCTCCAACCATTATTATTTCTTTTTTATTTAATTTATTTTTATATAATTCATTCTCACAAATCTCAGACTGTTTTTCTAAAGAATTTTCTATTTGATTTATGGCATATTTAATAACATCTGTTTTTTTAACCCTTGTTGAATCATAAGTTGCACCAAAAACAAAAGAAAAATAGTCAATAATTTTAAAGTATTCAAGGTTTCTTTTTGCTAAAACCTCTGGTTTAGATGTTGCAAGAACAATTGTTTTTCCGCTTTTTTTCAATTCTTCAAGCAGTTTGGGAACAAAATCATATAGTTTATTTTCATAAATTCCTTTTTCTTTGAAATACTCTCTGAAATATTCAACAGCTAAAAAGGCTTTTGCCTCGTTAAATCCATAATACTTCATAAAAGATTCAGCCAAGGGAGGTCCAATAAATTTAAAAAGACTTTTTCTGTCTGTCTCTTTGATTCCAAGCCTTGAAAGCGCATATATAACAGAATTAATTATTCCCTCTCCCGAATCTGTTAAAGTTCCGTCAAGGTCAAAAAATATATACTTATACATTTTTATATCCCCAAAAATTCTTATCTCTTTTTATCATATCATAAAATAATTCTAAAGTCAACGAATTTAGTTGATTTTAAGTTTATAAAAATCAGATAAAATACAAAAAAATATTGTTATTTTTTATACAAGAGGTTTAAAGTGGATAAAAAACTAAAACAAAATCTTTTTCTCGTTTTATCGGGTGTTGCTCTTTTTTCGTGTCTGATAAATTTTGACGTAATTCTCAACATTGCGGGAAAGGCTTTAACGTTGTTTTTCCCAATAATAAGCGGATTTCTCATTGCTTTCGTTCTGAACGTTCCAATGAGTGGTTTCACTCTCCTTTTATCAAAAATATTTAAAAAGGACAAGCCCAAACACAAAAAGGCAATAAAATTTCTTAGCCTTCTTCTGACTTATATTTCAATTCTAACCGTTATAGTTATTATTTTCACTCTTATAGTGCCAACAACTGCAAAATCTCTTTCAAGCCTTTATAACACAATTCTAACGGAGCTTCCAAAGCTGACAGAAAGGCTTATGGAATATGATATTGATATAAGTCAACTAACAGAATACGTTCAAAGCCTTGACGTTAATAAAATAATTGAAAACGTTTTCTCAGGTGCAGGAACGCTTTTCTCGTCCGTTGCGGGATTTTTGTCAACAACGGTTTCTGTTGTTACCAATACTTTTATTGCCATAATTATTTCTGTTTACGTTCTCTCATATAAAGAACGCCTCAAAATTCAAACAAGTAGATTTATGAAAGCGTTTTTCAAAGAGCCTTTAAGATTATTTATAATTAAAATAGCAAAAAATACAAACGAATCATTCACAAAATTTTTATCAGGTCAATGCGTTGAAGCAATTATATTAAGCGGACTTATCTCCATAACGTTTCTTATTTTCAGAATCCCATATGCAGGTCTTATGGGGCTTCTTTCAGGGATTCTTTCCTTTATTCCGTTTATTGGTCCGTTTATCGCTTGTTTTGCGGGTTCGTTTTTCGTTCTCCTTGCAGAACCTTCTAAATTCATTTTAAGCATTGTTGTTTATCTTGTTGTTCAATACGTTGAAGAACAGTTTATCTATCCACACGTTGTTGGAGGCTCTGTTGGTCTTGCTCCATTATGGACTCTCGTTGCCGTTTTAATTGGAGGTGAGCTTTTCGGTGCTTTAGGTATATTCTTTTCAATTCCCATAACTGCTGTTGTTTTCCAGCTTTTAAAAGAAAAAATGAACAAAAGGTTGTTATCTTTTGAAAAAGCGAACAAAACAGAAGAAGATAAAGCTATATCTCAAAGTGAAGAAAGCGTAGAAACAACGAAAACGGAAGAAATTGAAGCCAAAGCACAAATTGAAAACTCTGAAAAAACAACAAAAAAACCAAAAAACGAAAATAACTTAAAACAATAAAATAATAAAGATAAAGAAAACTAAATAATAACACAAAAAAATAAAATATAATAAAACCTAACAAAAAACTACCGAATGGAAAAACCAAACGGTAGTTTTTTATATTATCCAATTCTTTGATTTTCAAGGGCTTCATTGAATTTATTTATCAATCGCTGAGACATAATTGCACAATTTTCAATATGTATCTTATCATCTCCAACGAATAACGTTTGAGAATCGTTATTTGTTTTTATTCCCTTTATATCAGAAAATCTATAAACCCTTTTGTTTCCAAGAAAAGTTACGTATTCAAAGGTAGATTCATCAAGAATATTTATTTTTTGATTTGCCCAACAGAGAATTGCTCCCATTCCCAAAATCAAAAGGACTGAACAAACCAAAATTCCGACTACCTCAAAAGACCAGAAAAAAATATACACCATACCGAAAAGAGAACCAATAATGCAAACTATACCAACTATAAAAAGCCAAAAAGGTAAAAACATATCTGTTTTCTGTTTTTCCAATTTAGACGTCCCTTTAATGAGAGAGAGAATTGCTTTAAATAATCCAAACATAAAAAAGCCTTTCATTTATAAACGATATTGAATATTTTTAAGTCAAAAATAATTTAGATTTTTACTGATATCAAATTGTATTCAAATTCACCAGAATCAAATTGTATTCAAAAATATCCTATTTGAGTTTATCATTATATAATCAATTTGTCAATATGAAAATGAAAAAATGTATTATTATAGCTATAAAAAATGATTATAAAAACATCAAAAATATTTCCCCCCTAATAAAAGAAACCATATAGTTATTGACAAAAAAGTAAACAAGTGTTATAATCACAATGGAAAAAATCAGATGAAAATTAAAAATGATAATAAAAATCGAAAGGTTATAATATAATATGAAACTTGGTATAGTTGGTCTTCCAAACGTTGGAAAAAGCACGTTATTTAACGCATTAACAAGTGCGGCGGCAGAATCTGCAAATTATCCTTTCTGTACTATTGAACCAAACGTTGGTATTGTTCCCGTTCCTGATGAAAGGTTAAATAAGTTGGCAGAAATGTATAATCCTAAAAAATTAACACCTGCTGTTGTTGAATTTGTAGATATTGCGGGTTTAGTTAAAGGTGCATCTCAAGGCGAAGGCTTGGGAAATAAATTTCTTTCACATATAAGAGAAGTTGATGCAATAGTACACGTTGTTCGTTGTTTTGAAAATGACGACATTGTTCACGTTGAAAGCTCCGTTGATCCCATAAGAGACGTTGACATTATCAACACAGAGCTTATGCTTTCTGATATGGAAATTTTAGACAGAGCAATCGACAGAGCTAAAAAGGCAATGAAGGGTGATTCTTCAATGAGAGATACCGTTGAGCTTTATGAAAAGGTTCGTGCTGCTCTTGACGAAGGAAAATGTGTTCGTGCCGTTGAGCTTGACGAGGAAGAAAAGTTAAAAATTTCTCAGATAGGTCTTCTTTCCGGAAAATCTGTTATTTATGCGGCAAACATAAGCGAAAAGGATATTCCTTCCCCTGAAAGTAATCCATATTTTTCAAAGCTCTCTGAATTGGCAAACAAAGAAGGTGCAGAAATAGTTGCGGTTTGTGCTTCAGCAGAAGCAGATATTGCTCAGCTTGATGAAGATGAAAGACAAATGTTTCTTGATGATTTAGGATTAACAAATTCAGGTCTCGACAGACTTATTAAATCTTCATATAAACTTTTAGGATTAATTAGCTTTCTTACGGCTGGTTCAGACGAGGTTAGAGCGTGGACTATTAAAAACGGAACAAAAGCTCCTGGTGCCGCAGGAAAAATCCATAGCGACTTTGAGAGGGGCTTTATCAGAGCAGAAACTGTTTCATATGATGACCTTATGAACAAAGGCTCAATGTTGGCAGCCAAAGAAGCAGGACTTGTCAGAAGTGAAGGAAAAGAATACGTTGTTAAAGACGGCGACATTATGCTTTTCAGATTCAACGTTTGATTTTTTACAGTGAGCTGTTCAAGAAATAATGCTACCTTGCTTTTGGCAACCGTCTTCTCGGTTTATTGCTTTTGATTTTGCAATAGACTTCATATTCGGTTTATTGTGTTCAGCTTAAAAAACAGACTTCTTCTACAATTTATTACATTTACTTTTACAATAAACTTCTACGCAATTTATTGAGTTTAATATTAAATAAATTTTATAAAAGAGCCGAAGCTGTTGCAAAAAGGTTTTATCTGATGAATCTATGCAACATACTAACAAGGCTCTTTTAGTTTTCTATGAAATTTCAAATTTTAACATTATAAGTCTTGACAACAAAAAAACTTTGTTGTATATTGTCTATATATGGTATCAATGTCAAAAATCGACATTAATTCAGAGATATAATAATCGAATTATAGAAATGCAGTAATCAAAATAGTAAAAAAACAGATAAATGAAAGGCTTATATTATGAAATCAACAGGAATGGTAAGAGATATTGACGAAATGGGAAGAATTGTTATTCCCAAAGAGTTAAGAAAATCCTTTAACCTGAACGTTAAAGACCACGTTGAGATTTTTACAGATAACGATTGTATTATCCTGAAAAAATATAACCCAGGTTGTATTTTTTGCGGTGCAGTAAACGGTTTGAGAATGTATAAACAGAAGCTCGTGTGTGATGATTGTATAGAAGATATTTTAAAACTTTAAAAAAAGCTGTAGTGAGCAATTTTTCCCTCACTACAGCAATTTTTATTAAAAGCCTTTTTAATTTACTTGTTCAATTTTAATTGTGTTTGTGTTCCAAGATTTTCCGTTTATCTGACCGCCTGTTAAAACAACGCCGTCTCCTTTTTTGAGGTTATACACCTCTTTAACAAGCTTCATCGCACTGTAGAACATAACTTCAATTGATGAAAATTGTTCGCACATAACGGGTGTAACACCCCAACTCAGATTCAACTTTCTCCATACCTTTTCACACGTTGTTGCACCCATAATATCAACGGGACATCTGAAACGGCTTACCATTCTTGCGGTAACTCCGCTTATGGAGTTAACAACAATACTTTTTGCTTTAAGGTCAACAGCAAGAGAACAAGCAGAATGTGAAACAGCATCAAGATTGTTTTTTATTTCAAATTCTGTTGTTCTGAATCCCTTTATATAATCGATTTTTTTCTCTGTATATTCTGCAATTTCAACCATATTTTTCAAAGCCTGAACGGGATATTTTCCTGCGGCACTTTCACCTGAAAGCATAACCGCAGACGTGCCATCATAAACAGCGTTTGCAACGTCTGAAATTTCTGCCCTTGTAGGTCTTGGATTGTGTATCATAGATTCAAGCATTTCTGTTGCGGTAATAACGCGGATACCTAACATTCTGCATTTGTCTATAAGGTATTTCTGAACTGAGGGAACTTCAATAAAAGGAATTTCTACGCCTAAATCTCCACGGGCTATCATAATTCCGTCTGCAACTTCACATATTTCTTCGATGTTATCAACGCCTGAGCGATTTTCAATCTTTGCAACAATATCAATATCCTCGCCACCGTTTTTGTCAAGAAACTCTCTAAGCTCAACAACGTCTTTTTTTCTTGAAACAAAGGAGGCTGCAACGAAATCCACGTCATTTTCTATTCCAAATAAAAGGTCTTCCTTATCTTGTTCACTTAAAAACTCGTGATTCATAACAATTCCGGGGAAATGCATACTTTTGCGGTCAGAAAGCTCACCGCCAACAACAACCTTACAAATTGCATCGTTATTATCAATTTCTTGAACTTCAAAAATAACAAGTCCGTTATTAACGGTAATAACGTCTCCAACGTGAAGCTCTTCTATAAGTTTTTCATAGTTAACGGAAACCCTCTTGTTATTACCAATAATATTTTCTGTAGTGAATGAAAACGTATCTCCTGCTTTAAGAGAGATTTTTTTGTTTTCAAAGGTTTTTATTCTGTATTCAGGTCCTTTGGTGTCAAGCATTATGGCGATAGGAAGATTTAGCTTTTCACGCACCTTTTTAATTAAATCAAATTTGCCTTTATGCTCTTCGTGTGTTCCGTGTGAAAAATTGAGTCTTGCAACGTTCATTCCCGCAAGACACATTTCTGTTAATACTTCTTCCGTATCACACGCAGGTCCGATTGTGCATATAACTTTTGTTTTTCTCATTTCATTTCCCCCTCTTTTGTATATGGTTATTTTTTTCAATTATACCATAAACTATTCAGAAAGTAAATAGAAACACTCTAAAACTTTCCTATATATAATATATAAAAAACAAATATTATTGTAAATAATTTTTATATTAATATCCCCTCAAAAACTCAACGTTTGTCATTAGTTCAAACTGAAAAAGACTGCATCCATACTCTTTAAGATGAGC
>JAZNJM010000062.1:0-32550 GCA_045578045.1 Eubacteriales bacterium
CTATGTGAATTATGCTACCATTCTTACAAGTCATAACTTTCTCCCTGTGGTCGTGTTTGGTTGGTAGCTTACATTATACCACTTTTTGAGAGTTATGGCTTATTATTTTTTTGTTTTACACCATTTTTTTTGAAGAACCAAATATTTAGCATAATGAAAGCACTTGATTCATCGTAAAGATTAATTCAAGTGCTTTTTAGTTTATATTTTTTTCTCGTAAAGTTTAGCGGCGATTAAAATAACGAATAATGAACCTGCGTTGTGAACAAGTGCTCCTGTTGTTGGAGTTAACAGCTTTAACAAAGAAAGAACTATAGCAACAAAATTTATAAAAAGAGAAAGAGAAATACTTAGCTTAATTGTTTTAACTGTTTCACGGGCGAGTTTTTTTAGATATACAATTTTTGATATATCGTCTCCCAATATTGCAACGTCAGCAGCCTCTATTGCAATATCGCTTCCAATCGTTCCCATAGCAATTCCGATATTTGCTGTTTTTAAAGCAGGAGCATCATTTATTCCGTCTCCAACCATACAAACGCATTTGTTTGAATTGATGATACTTTCAATAATTAAAACTTTATCTTCGGGTAAAAGCCCAGCGTGGTATTTTTTTATGCCAACTTCATTTGAAATATTTTTTACTGCTTTTTCGTTATCCCCTGAGAGCAAAACAGTTTCCATATTTAATTTATTAAGCTCGGTAATTGCTTTTTCAGATTCGGATTTTATTGTATCACTTAGAGTTATAGAACCAATTATATTTTTGTTTTTTGCAATAAAAACGGTAATAGTTGCTTTTTCTTTTGACAACTCAATTTCTTTTTTTATATTTTCTGAAATAGATATGTTTTGTTCTAAGAAATATTTTTCGTTTCCGCATATTATTTCATCGTTACTGATTTTACATTTTAATCCTTTGCCTGATTCTATTTTGAAGTCGTTTGTTGAATATAATTCAACGTTGTTTTCTTTGGCGTATAAAGTTATCGCTTTCCCGATAGGATGTTCGCTTTTGCTTTCCGCAGATGCTGCAATTTTAATAAGCTCATCCGTTGAAATATTATGGCAAAGTTTTTTAAATTCGCATACTTTTAGTATACCTTTTGTTATCGTTCCTGTTTTGTCAAAAGCGAAAACAGATGTTTTATCAAGTTTTTCAATCGCATCCCCAGACTTAATTATAACACCTTTTTTTGTTGCCTGTCCAATTGATGCCATAATAGCCGTTGGAGTTGCAAGAACTAAAGCACAAGGACAGAAAACAACGAGTATAGTAACGGCAACGGAAATATCTTTCGTTATTATTCCAGAAATAATTGCTATTGTCATTGCGATAGGAACTAAAAAACTTGCCCATCTGTCAGCAATTCTTTGAATTGGAGCTTTTTTGTCTTCTGCTTCTTTAACTAATTTTATCATTTTTTTAAGAGAAGAGTTTTCTCCGTCTTTTGAAACCTTAATATCAAAAGCTCCAAATCTATTAACTGTACCACAAAAAACCTCATCTCCAACGTTTTTTTCAACGGGAAGGGATTCTCCTGTTATCAGAGATTGGTCAATTGAAGTTTCACCGCTAATTATAATTCCGTCAGCAGGAATTGTTTCTCCCGGAAGAACCCTTAAAATATCATCAACTAAGATATTTTCAGCATTAACCGAAAATTCTTTTCCGTCAACAATTTTTCTTGCCTTTATGGGTGTCAGATTTATAAGTTTTTCTAAACCTTTTTTTGCTTTATCCGTTGTTTTATCTTCGAGAATCTCTCCAAGAGCCATAATAAAAGCAATTTCTCCTGCGGCAAAAATATCTCCAATTGATAAAGCGGAAATCATTGCTATGGAAATTAGTAAAGCTGATGAAATTTTGCTGACTCCTTTGTTGTAAATTATTCTCCATATAGCGAGGTAAAATAGAGGGATACCCGAAACTATAGCTGAGAATAATGCGGGTTCAAGGTAAAACGGAAGATTTTTTTTGAAACCAATAGAAATAACGAGGGATAAAACGAGGAAAATACCGCTTATAGAAGTTAAAATAGGCGATTTTAAAAAATTGACAATTTTTTTGATTGTTTTTTCCATAAAAAAGCTCCTTTATTATTGACAAAAAATAAAAATATCGTATAATATATTTGTTACCGAACATATTGTACGATATAATTATATTAAAATAAAAAATAATTTCAATAATCAAAGTGTATTTTTTGTAAGATACGGAACAAAAATAAAAATATATTCAGCAAAACATATTCATTTTTTGAATCAGGAGCTTTTATGGATAGAAGACAGAAAAAAACGAGAAATGCAATTTTTAAGGCTTTTAGCAGATTGCTTGAAAAGAAAAAATATGAAAATATAACAGTTCAGGAAATAATTGATGAAGCGAATGTTGGAAGAAGCACGTTCTATTCTCATTTTGAAACAAAAGACTATTTATTAAAATCAATGTGTTCGGATATTTTCGACCATATTTTCAAAGGGGATGATCCAAGCTGTAAGCCGGAATATAATACTTTACAAGGAAAACTTGCCCATATACTTTGGCATTTAAACGACCATAAAAGCGATGTTTTGGGTATTTTGCTTTCTGAAAGTGCAGATATTTTTATGAAATATATAAAAGAATATCTTTTTATGCTTTTTAAAATGCATATAAATGAATTTAATATAGACGTTCCCGAAGAATTTCTTGTGAATCATCTTGTCGGAAGTTTTTCTGAGGCAATTTATTGGTGGGTTAAAAACAAAATGGAAATTCCGTCTGAGGATATTGCAAAATATTTTATGAAATCAATAGAAACTCATTAAGCAAAATAACTTAAAATTCCGTTGTATAATCCTTCGGCAAAAAGCTCAGGACGGTTATTCATAAGGTTTGCATCATATTCGTTTGAAATATACCCCATTTCAACGAGAACGGCGGGCATTTTTGTTCGTCTTAAAACATAAAATGATTTATTGATAAATATTCCTCTGTTTCTTAGTCCCGTTGAAGCGTTTAATCCTATAAGTAATCGTTCAGCCATCCAATATGCGTATGAGTTTTCTCTGTAAACGTAACATTCGCTTCCGCTGACAGATGGGGAAGTACTTGCGTTACAATGAAGACTGAGAAAATAATCTGCTCCCCATTCGTTTGCTGCATTAACCCTTGCTGCAAGACTTGTTGAATTACTTGTTCCTAATTGAGTATCGGGAAAAGGTCTTGACAGTTTTGCTTGGTAATTACTGTTTGCTGATAGTAATTCATATAGTAACACGCCTATTTTATAGGTTATGTCTTGCTCTCTCAAGCCAAAACCTTCTGCACCTGCGTTTGGATTTTGTGGATTGTGTCCTTGATCAATGAATATTTTCAAGTTGATTTCTCCTTCAATATTGTTTTGCAGTGAATCCACTGCTACTTATATTTTATGTCCGTCTTTATGATTTTGATATCGTTCTTTTAGATAAAACATTTTGTATTATTTTGAAAATCTTCGTAAATGTCTAATTTTTTTGAAAATGCGGTTCGTAAATATCAAATTTTATAAAAATGAGGTATACATTTTTTTATATAGTTTAATTCATTCTTTGACAGAAAAAATAATCAAAAAGTCCTCCAAGTCCCTTCTGAAAGTGGATTTATGAGGGCTTTTAAAATGCAAAAAAATATACTATGTCAATTGAAAATTCAAAGTTTTCATCTTTATTTATGTTTGAAAATGGAATAATTTGATAATCGGGAACAACCTACATAATTATTAGATATTCTTTATAATATTTTTATTGACAAATTTTAAAAAAAACATTGACTTTAGGTAGTGTTTTGGTATATAATCTTATATGTATATAGAGAAATGGGAGATATATGGTCAGTGGAAGAAAAGCGAATAAAAAAAACGAATACTAATAATAAAAATAATACAATCAGAATACAGAAATATATCTCTGATATGGGCGTAATGTCAAGACGGGCTGCCGAAAAAGAAATAGTAAACGGTAATATAACGTTAAATGGTAAAGCTGTTAAATTGGGGGATAAAATTGATCCAAGAACGGATGCTCTTTTATGGAAGGGCAAGCCTATTATAGAACAAAATAAAAAGTATTATATCCTTTTGAATAAGCCATCCGGATATATTACTTCAATGAAAGACGAGTTTGATAGAAAAACCGTAACAAGTCTTTTGAAAGATATTCCATATAGAATATATCCCGTTGGAAGACTTGACTATTTATCAGAAGGTGCATTAATTTGTACTAATGATGGTGAGTTTGCAAATAAGGTTATTCATCCGTCTCACGCTCATGAAAAAAAATATGTTGTTAACGCTATGGGAGACGTTTCTTCTCAACAGATTGACACTATAAATTCAATGAAATCTCTTGATGGGGAAAGTATTTTTCCTGTTTCTGTAAGAATTATAAAAAAATCTGATAAACATACTGTTTTGCAATTTACCTTAACAGAGGGAAAAAACAGACAAATCAGACGTATGTGTGAAATTGCAAATATAAAAGTTATGCAGTTAAAAAGAATTTCAATAGGAAACGTTAAGCTCGGTCAGCTTTCTGTCGGTTCGTGGCGTTTTTTAACATCAGAAGAAATTAAGTCTTTCAGGTAAACGGTTTTGAGCTTTATTTAAAAATATAGGTGATTATGAAAAAATATAAATATTTGTTTTTGATTGTTTTTTCAGTTTTAGTTATTTGCTTTTTTGGATGTAAGCAGGAAACTGTTGAAGTTGACCAAAATGGAATAAAGTTAATTTCTAAAGGTGAAAAAGATAGGATATATTATAGTGAATATGAGGATTATATTGAAATAACGGGTTTTGTTTTTAAAGATACTCCTCCAGAAATATCCATAGATCAGCCTTTGGACGTTTCTATGGTTTCATACGATTTTTCTCTTGATACAAGTAAAGAGGAGTACGTTTCACCGGAAGAAGCGGGGGTTGTTGATTTAATTATTCCCGAATTGATTTTGGGAAAACCTGTGAAGAAAATAAAAGATAACTCATTTAAGGATATTGCTGCTATAAAATCAGTTGTTCTACCGTCTACCCTTGAATATATTGGAAACGGAGCATTTTCGGGTTGTCTCAACGTTCCATATTTTGACTTTCCTTCATCCCTTTTATACGTTGGGAGAAATGCGTTTTCTGGTTGCACAAGTGTAACAGAATTAAAAACTCCTGAAAAAATGGATATAATCGGAGAGTATGCTTTTTCAGGAATGTCTTCTGTTTCTGTTCTTGAAATTGCTGAATGTGTTAAAGAAATAAGAGAAGGGGCATTTTCAGGTCTTGGAAGCGTTAAAGAGCTTTTTATTCCAGAAAACGTTACTTTAATAGGGGCAAAAGCATTTAAAAAATTTCATAGTATAAAAACTTTAACAATTCCCCAAAAAGTTAGTTTTATCGGTCTTCAGGCGTTTTATAATTGTAATAATCTTTCTTCTGTAACTTTCCTTGGTTCGCCTTCTGTTATAGGAGACGAGGTTTTCGCTGTAACAGCGTTGGAAGAGGTTAAACTAAACAGTGGAAAAGTTGTTTTGGGAAATAAGGTTTTCAGAGACTGTATAAATTTGAGTTATATTGATTTTGGCGGTGCAGAAAAAGTAGGCAATAATTTTTTTGATGGATGCAAACGTTTAACTGAGGTTGTTTTTTCGCCAGATATGACTGAAATTTCAGAGGGAATGTTTTATAATTGCGATTCTTTGAAAACTATTGATATTCCATCTCAGATTGAATATATTGGTAAATGGGCTTTTTTCAATTGTGATTCTCTTGAAAACGTATCGTGTGAAAATATAAAAAAAATTGGCGAAGAATCTTTTATGGGTTGTTTGAAATTAAAAGAAGTATCTTTAAATGAAAACGTTGAAGAAATATTAAAAAGAGCTTTTTATAAATGTATTTCTCTTGATAATCTTATAGTAACTGCCGGAACTATTGGAGACGAAGCGTTTTATTGGTGCACTTCTTTAGAAAACTTATCTTTTAATGAAAACGTTAAAAGTATTAAAACAAGAGCATTTAGCAGATGTACTTCTTTGAAATCTGTTGTTTTTAATAAGAATATCGAGTCTTTGGGCAAATATTCTTTTGCAGGAAATACAGCTCTTTCATCTGTTGAATTCGGGGAAAATATTGAAAATATTTCACAAACTGCTTTTGATAATACAAACCCAGAGTTTAAATCAAATAATTCATATTGCGAGGAATGGATTAAAAATTGGAAGAAAAAATAACGCTTGGAATTTTTGGTGGTTCTTTTGATCCACCGCATATTGGGCATATAAAATTATGCGAGGAATTTTCAAAACTGATAGATGCAAAAGTTTTGGTTATGCCAACTAAAATTTCTCCTTTTAAAGTTGAAAAAATGTCTTCTGCATCAGATGAAGACAGAATTGAAATGTGTAAACTTGCTTTTTCTCATATAAAGAACGTTGAAATAAGTGATTATGAGATACAAAAAGACGAGGTCAGCTTCACCTACAAAACTGTTGAACATTTCATTAAGCAGAACGAGAATGAGAAGATATGTCTTTGCGTTGGGGCAGACTGTCTTGAAACTCTTGAATGTTGGGCAAATGCAGAGTATTTATTAAAAAACTGTGTTATAGCAGCTGCATATAGATACGAAGACGCTGAAAACTCCTTTGGAGAAGCTATGAATAAGCTCAGAATAAAATATAATGCTAAAATAATCCCTTTATATTACGAGCCCATTGAGATTTCGTCAACAGATTTAAGGGAAGCGTTTAAAAATAAAGATACTTCTCTTGATAATCTCAAAGTATACACGTCTGATAAAGTTTTTGATTATATCAGAGATAATGGATTATATGGAGGAAGATAAAATGAGCATAAAAAGAGAAGAAATCCTTGAATTGCTCAACGTTTCAAGCAGGAGATATATTCATATTTTAGGAACTGAAAAGGCGGCTATTGAGTTGTCAAAGATTCATCATCCAGACTTGGACTTGTATAGCGTCAGCACAGCAGCTTTACTTCACGATTTAACAAAGGAATATACTTTTGATGAACATTTAAAAGTAGCAGAACGATATAACGTTGCTCTTGAAGAAAAGTATATTTCCGTTCCGAAGCTACTTCACGCAAATACGGCTTCTTTAATTTGCCGATATGAGTTAAAACTTTCAGATGAAATATGTGATGCGGTATTTTATCATACTACGGGGAAACCTTGTATGTCTCCATTGGAAGAAATTATTTATTTTGCGGACTATATAGAAGAAAACAGAACGGACGATGAATGTGTTTCTTTAAGAAACAGCTATTTAGAACTACTTGAAAAAAATGATCCGAGATTAGCTTTAGATAAGGCTTTGGTTTTATCATTCAACAGGACTATCAATAACTTGATTCGTAAGGAGCAGATTATTGATCATAATACAATTGATGCAAGAAATTATTATTTAAATAAAAGTTTAAACGTATGAAACAGGAGAACAAAATGGAAAAATTAACAAAAGAACAGGAATACAAAATAGCCGAATCAATGTCAAAAGCTCTTGAAGACAAAAAAGGATTGGACGTTACAATACTTGAGGTTGGAAATAAAACTGTTTTAACAGACTATTTCATAATTGCAACGGGAACTTCAAGCACCCACGTAAACGCTCTTGGGGATGAGGTTGAATTTCAAATTAAAACAAACTATTCCATTTCTCCTCTGAGTGTTCAAGGAAAAAGTGAATGGGTTCTTATAGATTACGGTTTTGCTGTTGTTCACGTGTTTACAGAAGAAGCGAGAAAGCATTATAATATTGAACGACTTTGGAAAGATGCAGAAGTCATTTATGAATGATAGTTTTTATTAAGAGATTGTATTTTATAAAAGGAGTTTAGACAATGATATTAATGAAGTGTAGAAAATGCTTAAGAGAACTCACTAATTTTGATGAGAACGGTAATGCATATTGTGAGCATTGCGGTAAAGAATGGCATTATGATATTGATAAGCTGCCGAGAGAGGGCGTTTTGGAGTTGCCCCAAGGAAAATACGAAGGTCTTATTTTAAAAAATCGTCCATTTGGCGTTGGAAAATTAACTCTACATTCAGGAGAGGTTTACGAAGGGGAATGGACCGAAGGAAAACTCACAGGAAAAGGAAAACTAACTTCTGCTGATAGCGTATATGAGGGAGAATTTCAAAATGGCGTTCCTGGAGGAGAAGGTATTCTTAAATATAATAACGGAGATACTTGCGAAGGTTTTTGGAAAGACGGTGCTCCCCACGGAAAATGTGTATGTATATATTCCAATGGTGATAGATATGACGGTCAGCTTTTCGAGGGCGAATATCACGGTGAGGGCGTATTGAAAACAGCTGACGGAGAATATAGCGGTGCATTTAAATCGGGTGAATTTTTCGGAAAAGGAACTATGGTTTATGCAAATGGTTCACTATATAAGGGCGAATGGGAAAACGGAAAAAAACACGGAAATGGAAAGCTTCGCTCTGTTGACGGATACGTATACGAGGGTTCTTGGGAACACGATGTGTTCCACGGAAACGGAAGCATAAAATATAATGACGGAACAACGTATACGGGTTCTTTTGTCCAAGGAAAGTATGACGGAATTGGTACGTTATCAACCCAAAATATTGTTTATGAAGGTGAGTTTTCTCAAGGAATTCAAAACGGAAAAGGCATTTTAAAAACTCCTGAATACGTTTATGAGGGCAATTTCTCCAACAATATTTTTGAAGGAGAGGGAAGTCTCAAAACAGCGGAATATTTATATTCTGGTATTTTCTCCAATGGAAAGAAAGAGGGAAAAGGAAGAATTGAATATCCCAACGGAGACGTTTATGAGGGAGACTTTGAAAATGATATAATTCACGGTGAAGGTAAATACAAAACTTCAAACGGAAATGTATATACAGGAGAAGTTAAAAAAGGTAAAGTCGTTGGAAAAGGTAAAATAGAATATTCCGATTGCGGCGTTTACGTTGGAGAAGTTGTTGACCTTATAAGAAATGGTAAGGGAGAAATGACTTTTGATAACGGAAAATATTCAGGTGAATGGAAAAACGATTTATATCACGGAAAAGGCGTTTTAGAAGAAAATGGAAACGTTTATAGCGGAGAATTTTCATCTGGCATAAAGAAAGGAAAATTTTCTTGTAATTATTCAGACGGATCATCTTTCAAAGGAGAGTTTAAAGATGATTTGCCATATAAAGGTGTATATGTTTCTTCTTTGGGTGAGTTTGACGGAACGTTCAAAGACGGAGATATTTCTTCAGGAACGTTAAAAACTCCTGCTGGTGATGTGTATAAGGGCGGATTTTTAAATAAAAAATATAACGGAAACGGAACTCTTTCCACATCTGATGGATGTAAAATTGTCGGAAATTTTGTTGATGGAGTTCTCAACGGAAAAGGGCAAAAAACATATTCCGATGGAAAAGCTGAAGAAGGCGAATATGTAAACGGAGCTCTTAACGGAGAAGGAAAGGAAACTCTTTCCAACGGTGAGGTTTACGTTGGTTCTTTCGCTGAGGGCTTACGAAACGGAAATGGTAAATGCTCATATTCTAACGGAATAACATATGAAGGTGTATTCTCCAAGGGTGAAAGCACAGGAAAAGGCGTTATTAAATATCCCAATAAAGAAACGTATACGGGGGATGTTGTCAGCTGTAAGAGAGAGG
This sequence comes from Eubacteriales bacterium, assembly GCA_045578045.1. Taxonomy (GTDB): domain Bacteria; phylum Bacillota; class Clostridia; order Oscillospirales; family CAG-382; genus SIG653. Next base: position 9,685 of record JAZNJM010000062.1, read on the forward strand.
GCGTTGGCGCTATGAAATATAGCGATGGTTCTGCATATGAAGGACAATGGAAAAATGATATGAGATGCGGAAACGGTTCTTTTGTTTTCTCTAACGGAGACGTATACAAGGGTGAATTTAAAGATGACCAGATTTCAGGAAAAGGAACTAAACAATATGCAAAAGGCTCCTTGTATGAAGGCGATTTCTTAAATGGAAAACGTCACGGAAACGGTAAAATAACGTGGAAAGACGGTAGCTATTACATCGGTGGATATGAATCAGATAAGAGATGTGGAGAAGGTGAATTTGTTTCCACAGAGGGCGATGTTTATAAAGGCGGATTTAAAGACGGAAAGAAACACGGAAACGGCTTTATGACGTATAAAAATGGTTCTTCGTATAAGGGTAGCTTTGTTGATAACGAATATTCGGGAAAAGGAACTTATAAAAGCGATTCTGAATATTACGAAGGTGACTTTTTGCGTGGCTTAAAGGAAGGCGAGGGCGTTTTCAAAACCTCTAAAGGAACATACGTTGGAGGCTTTAAGGATGACAAAAAATCTGGAAAAGGAAAATATGAATATTCGTGTGGAGACGTTTACGAAGGCTCTTTTGATATAGGCAGAAGAAACGGACACGGTGTATATACCTGGTCTTCAGGAACCATTTATGACGGAATGTGGAAAAACGGTAGAAGAAACGGAGAAGGAAAATTATTAAAGAACGGAGAAATAGTTTTCGAAGGCGTATGGAAAGGTGATAACCCCGTTAAAGCTGATGAAAAACAAGGAGAGGAAATGTGAGAACAACTCTCACGAGAGGAGATAATATCAGATGAAATATCGATTTAATGAAATTGAGAGTAAGTGGCAGAAAAAATGGGATGAAGCAAAAATTTTTAATGCCAAAGAAAAAAGTGATAAACCAAAGTTTTATTCACTTATTGAGTTTCCGTATCCATCGGGTGCGGGAATGCACGTTGGACATATAAAAGCATATAGCGGTCTTGAGGTTGTATCAAGAAAACGTAGAATGCAAGGATATAACGTTCTTTTCCCGATAGGATTTGACGCTTTCGGGCTTCCAACTGAAAACTATGCTGTTAAAACTAATACACATCCAAGAATAGTAACGGATACGAATATTGAGAAATTTACTTCTCAGTTGAAAAAAGTTGGTTTTTCTTTCGACTGGTCAAGAGTTGTTGACACAACTGACGAGAATTATTATAAATGGACACAATGGATTTTTCTGAAAATGTTTGAAAAAGGACTTGTTTTCAGAGATACAGCTCTTGTTAATTACTGTCCACATTGTAAAGTAGTTTTGTCAAATGAAGATTCTCAGGGCGGTAAATGTGATATATGTAAGAGCGATGTTGTTCAGAAGTCAAAGGCTGTTTGGTATTTGAGAATAACGGAATATGCTGATAAGCTATTGTCTGGTCTTGATGAAGTTGATTATCCTTTAAACATAAGACAACAGCAAGAAAATTGGATTGGAAAATCAACGGGTGCATTTGCTGATTTTAAAATCAAAGATACTGAAGAAAAATTAAGAATATATACAACGAGATGTGATACTCTTTTTGGCGTTACGTTTATGGTTATAGCTCCTGAAAATCCAATTATTGATAAACTTTCTGATAAAGTTGAAAATATGGATGCTATTGAAGCATATAGAGCTGAATGTGCTAAAAAGACAGAATTTGAAAGAACACAGCTTGTTAAAGATAAAACGGGAGTTAAAATTGAAGGATTTGAAGCAATAAATCCTCTTACTAACGAAACAATCCCCGTTTATATCTCCGACTACGTTATGATGGGATATGGAACAGGTGCAATTATGGCTGTTCCTGCTCACGACCAACGAGATTATGAATTTGCCAAAAAATTCGGTATTGAAATTCGTCAGGTAATAAAAGGCGGAGATATTGAAAAAGAAGCATATTCAGGCGATGGAGAAATGATTAATTCAGGATTCCTTAACGGTTTAACAAATAAAAAGGACTCCATTAATAAAATGCTTGAATATCTCTCTGAAAAAGGAATTGGAGAAAAGGGCGTTCAATATAAAATGAAAGATTGGGCGTTCAACCGACAAAGATATTGGGGCGAACCAATCCCTCTTGTTCATTGTCCTGAATGTGGAATAGTTCCCGTTCCTTATGATGAGCTTCCGTTAAAGCTACCCGTGATGGATAAATATGAACCGGGTGTTGGTGGAGAAAGTCCTCTTGCAAAATGTGATGATTTCGTTAATTGTAAATGCCCGAAATGTGGAGCAGATGCAAAAAGAGAAACTGATACAATGCCTCAATGGGCAGGTTCATCCTGGTATTTCCTCAGATATTGCGATCCATTCAACAACAATGAATTTGCTTCAAAAGAAAGCCTTGATTATTGGCTTCCTGTCGATTGGTATAACGGTGGAATGGAACACGTTACACGCCATTTAATCTATTCACGTTTTTGGTATAAGTTCCTTTATGATTTAGGTCTCGTTTCTGTTTCTGAACCATATGCAAAACGTTCTGCTCAGGGACTGATTCTTGGTTCAGACGGAGAAAAAATGAGTAAGTCAAAAGGAAACGTTGTTGATCCTAACAACGTTGTTGACTCATTTGGTGCTGATGTTCTCAGAATTTACGTTTTGTTTATGGGAAATTACGGTGATGCAGCTCCTTGGTCTGATGAAGGTGTTAAAGGTGCAAGACGTTTCCTCGAAAGATTTGCGTCATTAGATGATAATCTTGTCGATAAAATGTCAGCTCAAGTTGAAAAAGCTCTTCATAAAACAATCAAAAAAGTATCAGAAGATATTGAGTCGATGAAATATAACACTGCTATCGCATCTATGATGAGCCTTGTTAATGAAATAACTTCTGGTGGCGGAATTGATAAAGAAGGATTAAAACTTTTTGCAAAGATTCTTTGCCCTTTCGCTCCTCATATTGCTGAAGAAATGTGGAGCTTGTGTGGTGGAACGGGTTTTTGTTCAGAAGCAGAGTGGCCATCATACGATCCTGAAAAGATTAAAGACGATACAATGGAAATTCCCGTTCAGGTATGCGGTAAACTTAAAGCGGTAATTACCGTTCCCGCTGATAGCGATGAAAACACAGTTTTTGAAACAGCTTTAAAAGAAGAAAAGGTTTCTTCTTCCATAGAGGGAAAAACTGTTGTAAAGAAAATATACGTTAAGAACAAACTTTTCAATATCGTTGTTAAATAAGAGAGGTTTTAAAATGAGTTATGCCGACAAGGTTTTTAAAGAGAATTGCCTTGACATAATAAATAACGGCTTTATGGATAATGAGCTTGATGTCCGTCCTCGTTGGGAGGACGGATCCCCTGCTCATACTATAAAAAAATTCGGTATCGTTAATAGATATGATTTGAGAAAAGAATTTCCCATCTTAACGTTGAGAAGAACTGCTTTTAAATCGTGTATTGATGAAATTCTTTGGATATGGCAAAAAAAATCCAATAAAGTTTGTGAATTAAACAGTCATATTTGGGACTCTTGGGCAGACGAAAGGGGAACAATCGGAAAAGCATACGGATATCAGCTTGGAGTTAAGCATAAATATAAAGAAGGAATGTTTGATCAGGTTGACAGAATGCTTTTTGATTTAAAGAATAATCCTTCTTCAAGACGTATTATGTCAAACATATACGTTCATAATGATCTTTCTGAAATGGGTTTGTATCCTTGTGCGTATAGCTTAACCCTAAACGTTTCGGGAGATGTTCTTAACGGAATCCTTAACCAGCGGTCTCAGGATATGCTTGTTGCCAATAATTGGAACGTTTGTCAATATGCTATTTTGCTTCATATGTTTGCAAGGTCATCTGGCTTAAAAGTAGGGGAGCTTGTGCACGTTATTGCGGATGCTCATATTTATGACAGACATATTCCTATTGTCAATGAAATATTGAAAAATCCCGAATATGATGCGCCTAAGCTGATAATCGATCCTGATGTCAACGATTTTTATAGCTTTACTGTTGACAGCTTTTCTCTTGAGGGATATGAGTCAACAAAACTTGAGAAAAAGATTCCCGTTGCTGTTTAGGAGGTTATTAATAATTGAAGGCTATTGTATGCGTTAATAATAATTGGGCAATAGGAAAAAACGGAGATTTATTATATTCTTTGCCTGGTGATATGAAGTTTTTCAGAGAAACAACAAAGGGAAAAACAGTGATAATGGGAAGAAAAACCTTAAACTCTTTTCCAAACGGAAATCCTTTGAAAAATAGAGTAAATATAGTTATATCTTCTAATCCCAATGAAAAAGAGGGCGTTGTTTGGGTTAAAACACCTTTTGAAGCTCTTAATAAAACATCTGATTTTTCTAAAACTTTTCTTATCGGAGGTGCAAGTGTATACAGCCAGCTTATTGACTATTGTTCTGAAGCTCTTGTTACAATTGTAGATGATGAAAAAGAAGGGGATACATATTTCCCAAATCTTTATGAAAAAAAAGAATGGTTTTTAGAAAATGAGTCGGATTCCATTTTTGAAAACGGATTCAGATACAAGTTTTGTCTATTTAAAAATAAAAATCCTAAGGAAATATAAATGAGCAGATTTAAAATTTTAAAAACGGAAGGAAAAGCAAGAAGAGGCGTTTTTTCCACTGTTCACGGAGATATTCAAACTCCCGTTTTTATGAACGTTGGAACGTCTGCTGCAATAAAAGGCGGAGTTTCAACATTTGACTTGGAAAATTTAAAATGTCAGGTAGAGCTTTCCAATACGTATCATCTTCACGTTCGTCCTGGTGAAGACGTTGTATATAAAATGGGCGGAATACATAAATTCTTTAATTGGAATAAGCCCGTTTTAACAGATAGCGGTGGTTTTCAGGTTTATTCTTTGGCAAAGCTAAGAAATATTTCTGAAGACGGTGTTACGTTTCAATCTCATATGGATGGGGCAAAAATATATATGAGCCCTGAGGTCAGTATGCAAATTCAGTCAAAACTTGCTTCAACAATCGCAATGGCTTTTGATGAATGTGCTAATTCAACTTCTGAATATTCATATATGAAAAATTCGTGTGAAAGAACAACGCGTTGGCTTCATAGATGTATTGCAGAAATGAACCGTCTTAATTCGTTAGAAGAGACAATAAATAAAGACCAGCTATTATTTGGTATAAATCAAGGTGGAATATATCCCGATCTCAGAATTGAACATATGAAACAAATCAGAGAGCTTGATTTACCGGGGTTTGCTATTGGCGGACTCGCTGTTGGTGAGAGCGCTGAGGATATGTATTCAACAATAGATGCTGTTGAACCATATATGCCATATGATAAGCCAAGATACTTAATGGGTGTTGGTACACCTGTTAATATACTTGAAGCTGTTGACAGAGGCGTTGACTTTTTTGATTGCGTTATGCCAAGCAGAAATGCAAGACACGGAAACGTTTTCACAGCCGCAGGTATTGTTAATCTTAATAACAAAAAATATATGCTTGACGAAAGTCCAATCGATCCAAAGTGTGATTGTCCTGTTTGCAGACGATATTCAAGAGGATATATAAGACATTTGTTTAAAGCAAGAGAGCTTTTGGCAATGAGATTGTGCGTTATGCATAATTTATATTTCTATAATGACCTTATGGAAAAAATAAGAATGCACCTTGAAAACGGAACGTTTTCTGAGTTTAAGAGGGAGCAGGTTGAAATATTGTGCCTGAGAGAATATGAGAGATAGGAATTTAATTGTCTCAAAGCTGAATAAGAATAATGCAGATGCAATTATTGTTATTGATGAAAGCACAAGGTATTGGTTAACAGGTTTTTCATCATCAGACGGAATAGTTGTTTTTAGTAAAGACGAGGCAGCGTTGTTTCTTGACGGAAGATATACAGAGAAAGCATTTTCTGAAAAGCCTGACGCAAAGATTTATCCTTGCAGTAAAGGTCTACTTAAAAGCGCTTGTGAATACATTGAAAACAGAGGCTTTAAAAGTCTTTTAGTAGACTCGGAAAAAATAACGTTGCTAACCTTTGAAACGATAAAAAAATTTATTCCCAAAGTTGAACTTAAAGGCGTTGAAGGATTTTTCACAGAGTTTATTTCAACAAAAGATGAAAAAGAAATATTATTTATAAAAGAGGCTGTAAAAATAACAGATGAATGTTTTTCAAACGTTTTGAATTATATTAATAAAGGAAAAACGGAATCTGATATTTCGGCTGAGATAAATTATTTCTTTCAAAAAAACGGATGCGAAAATGCATTTGATACAATTGTTGTTTCTGGCGTTAAAAGCTCTATGCCACACGGAACTCCTTCATCTGTTCCTTTAACAGAAAATTCATTCATAACTATGGATTTTGGTGCGAAATATAAGGGATATTGCTCTGATATGACGAGAACTGTCGTTTTAGGACGTGCTGATGATCATATGAAATTTATCTATGAAACAGTTCTTGAAGCAAATATCAGAGGGATAAACGCTTCGAAATGCGGAGTGCTGTGTGGAGACGTTGATAAAGCCGCAAGGGGATATATAGAAGAAAAAGGCTTTGGAGAATATTTTACTCATTCAACGGGACATTCTCTTGGCGTTGAAATTCACGAGAAACCAACTATTTCAAGAAATAATTCGGCTCTTTTAGAATCGGGAAATATTATAACCGTTGAACCTGGAATATATATTCCAAAAAAATATGGCGTCAGAATCGAAGATACTGTTTTAATATTAAATAATGAAACTGTTGTTTTGAGCAAGTCGCCGAAAGATTTAATTGAAATCCCAATATAAAAAACAAAATAAATATCAAAACAAAATTAAAAGAAAAGAGGACACAACTGTGAACTACAAGGAAGCCGCAAAAGATTTTATTGAAAATGAGAAGCAATTTCATTTGGGAGTTATCCCAACAGAACAATCAAACCCAATAACCCGTAATTTAAGCACAGATATTAAAAAGAGTACAGCTCAGGGTGTTAAGACAATTCTTGCAGCAGACGTTAATATTGCTCCTGTTGCTAAAAAAGCATTTGAAAGCGAAAACTTCAAGAGAATGGTAAAAGACATTCGTAGAGTTATGGATGAAAAGAAACATATGCTTTTCTCTTCAGTTGGAGCATCAGGAAGACTTGCAATTCAGCTTAATGGCGCATGGCGTGATTTCTGGACGTCTTTAGCTGTAAAAATTCCTGCAAAGGCATCAAGGTTTTATGAAATTGCAGATTGTTGCGATAGCTTCACAACGGGCGGAGACAGAGCACTTGTTCATTCCGTTGAAAACTTTGAAGATTATATGACGTTTGGTGCAAGACAGGTTGTTGAAGCAGGAATTGGTGAAGGAGACGTTCTTATCGGTCTTGCTGAATGTGGTCTTTCCGCAAGTATTAACGGTTCTGTTATTGAAGGAGATAAAAGAGGCTGCACAACATACTATCTCTACTGTAATCCGAAGGAAATTCTTTGCGAACATCTTGAACGTGTTCGTATGGTTTTTGCTCGTGAAAATATAATTCCTATTCCGATTTTTGTTGGTAATATGGCTGTTGCTGGATCAACAAGAATGCAGGTAACAACAGTTGAGCTTCTTGTTGCCGGTGCTGCTCTTGAAATGGCTGCTGGTGAATGGCTTAAAGATAACCTTACAGAAGATGAATTCAAGGTTGTTGGAACTCCTTGCTTAACAGGCGAAGAATATGCTGATTGGTTTGTAAAACTTGGCGAAATCCTCGGAAGCGGAGAAGCTCTCGAAGGTCTTGCAAAAGCTGTTGATTATGAAGCTGAAACATATACAAACAAAGGAAGAATTACTTATCTTACCCACGATTATCTTCTTGATATTCTCACAGACACAACAGAACGTCAACCAACCTTTACTCTTCCTCCTTTCAGAAAATTTCTTGATAAAGAAGGAATAATCAGCTGGGCATATGCAAAAGATCCTCTTTATCCAAACGAAGTTGCTTGGCAGCATATTTTCCGCCGCCCAATCAAAGGCTTGGAATGGACAAAAGAAGATTATATTGAAATGGAAGCTGCTCAGTCTATTATTGATAATCCTCCAAAGGTTGCAGGAGAAGAAGTTCTTCAATATTGCATAGGAAACGAAGATGACGATTCCCGCTATGGAATACCCTATGCAAGACTCGTTGGCATAGATATAAACGGTTCAGGCGTAAGAGATGCAAAAGGCTGGTTTAATGCAAATAAAGACAAATTTGACGGAAGCGTATTCCTCAGATTCGGTGATATTCCCGAAGAAACTCTTGCTGAAAATGAAATAAGAATCCCTGCAAAACTTCCAAGAACTTGCACAGACCTTCTTACACATCTTATGATTAAACTTTCGTTTAACATTCTTAGTACAGCAACAATGGCAAAAATGGGAAGAGTTTGGTCTAACTGGATGATTCAGGTTCTTCCTACAAACAAAAAACTTATCGATAGAAGTACTCGTGTTATTGCAACTCTTGCTAATATTCCATATGAACAGGCTTGTGAAGAATTCTTCAAATCATTGTTAGGAAGAAAACCAGGAGAAGAATATAGAGAGTCATACGTTGTTGAAACGCTCAAACGTTTAGGATTCGATCCTGATGCACCTATTGAATAAATAATATATTATGTTTTTTAAAAGATTTTCTACAGTATTTTTTTCTGTATTAATACTTTTGAATCTTTTATCAAGTTGTTCTTCTGATACAGAAACCTCAGAAACAGAATCTTCTGATGTTTCTGTTGAAGAAACTGTAAACTCATACGCTCCTATTGAAAATATATATGGTAAAACTATTAACGTTGAAATGAAAATTAAAGATTTTGGCGTTATTGTTCTTGAGCTGTATCCTGAAGAAGCACCTATTACCGTTGAAAATTTTGTTTCAAAGGTTAGGGAAGGTTTTTATGATGGCTTAAAGATACATAGAGTTGTACCTGGCTTTGTTATACAAGGCGGTGAGTATGAAGACAGAGATTCTTTAACCCCAATAAAAGGAGAATTTTCTGCAAATGGAATAACAAATAGAATCCCGCATCAAAAAGGTGTAATTTCTATGGCAAGAAAAGTTGTTGATAATGATTCTGCAACGTGTCAGTTTTTCATTTGTGCAGATACGTCTGAAATGGTTTCTTCTAATCTTGACGGTCATTACGCTGCTTTTGGATGTGTTATTTCTGGAATTGAGGTTATAGATATGATATCTATAATAAGCCGAGATTCAAACGACAGACCTTTAAAAGACGTTGTTATTGAATATATAAAGATCGTTTCAGAAGACGAATCAGAAGAGCTTTCAGAAGATGCTTCGCAAGAACAAGCAGAAGATATTTCTGATGACGAAAAAGAAGGACTTTCTGAAGAAAAAACGGAAGAGCTTTCCGAATCACAAGCAGAAGATACTTCTGAAGACGAAAAAGAAGGACTTTCTGAAGCACAAACAGAAGACACTTCTGAAGAAAAAACGGATGAACTTTCTGAAAACGAAAAAGAAGAACTTTCTGAAGATTCAAAATAATAAAACAGTAAATATTAGACTATTTTTATACAATTTTAAAGGAGAATATTTTAATGGGACTTATTAAAAAAATAACAGATTCTATTGGTAATGCGGCGAAGGATATTGGTGGTTCTATCGGTGGTGCTGCTTTTAGTGCTATTGGTGGAACTTTAGCCGATCAATGGAAGGAGTTTTTCTATTGTGATTCCCTTGATAATGATGTTCTTGTTGTGAGAGGAAAAAAACAGACAACAAGCCGTTCATACAATTTAAAAGGAAATGATAATGTTATATCTAACGGTTCAGGAATCGCAGTTGCAGACGGTCAGTGTATGATGATCGTTGAACAAGGAAAGGTTGTTGAATATTGTGCAGAACCAGGCGAGTATACATATGATTCATCAACAGAACCAAGTCTATTTTCTGGAAAACTTGGACCGTCCATACTTGAAACCTTTAAAACTATCGGTAAACGTTTCACATATGGCGGAGATACTGGAAAAGATCAGAGAGTTTATTATTTCAATGTTAAAGAAATTTATGATAATAAATTCGGAACACCAAATCCTGTTCCTTTCAGAATAGTTGATAAGAATATTGGTCTTGATATCGACGTTTCTGTTCGTTGCAGTGGCGTTTATTCTTACGAAATAGAAAATCCAATGTTGTTTTATGCAAATATTTGTGGTAACGTTGAATCTGAATTCAGAAAATCTCAAATTGATCAACAGTTAAAACAAGAGTTCATAACGGCTCTTTATCCCTCTCTAGGTAAACTTTCTGCTTCAGGAATTCGCCCAAATGAGCTTACAGCACACAATGAACAGCTTTCAGAAGCGTTAAAAGCTTCTCTTGAAAGCAAATGGCAGCAATTCAGAGGAATTTCCATTTGTAGCGTTGCTCTTAGCTCGGTAACACTTCCAGAGGAAGATGCAGAACTTATTAAACAGGCTCAACGTACTGCTATAATGCGTGATCCTACTATGGCTGCTGCAACTCTCGTTGGTGCTCAGGCTGATGCTATGAAAGCCGCAGCATCTAATGAAGGTGGAGCGATATCAGGATTTATGGGCTTAGGAATGGCAACAAATGCAGGTGGAATGAATGCTCAAAACCTTTTTGCCCTTGGACAACAACAGCAACAACAGCAGCAACAACAGCAGACAGCTTCAGACAATGGCTGGAAATGTTCTTGCGGAGCAACAGCAACGGGAAAATTCTGCCCAGAGTGTGGAAGCAAAAAGCCTGAACCTGTTGCAGAAAACGGTTGGAAATGTACTTGCGGAGCAACAGCAACAGGAAAATTCTGTCCTGAATGTGGAAGCAAAAAGCCTGAGGCTAACGGCTGGAACTGTTCTTGCGGAGAGATAAATAAAGGAAAATTCTGTCAGAACTGTGGTTCAAAGAAACCTCAAAACGCACCTTTATATCGTTGCGATAAATGCGGTTGGGAACCTGCTGATCCAAAAAATCCTCCAAAATTCTGCCCTGAATGTGGAGACATATTTAACGATAACGACGCGAAATAATTTTTATCTGCTGTATGGAATAAACTCCATACAGCAGAAATTTAAATGAAATGTGGTGAATATATGTCAGATATTTTAGAGTATAAATGTCCGTGTTGCGGTGGTGCTGTTCAATTTGATAGCTCGATTCAAAAAATGAAATGTCCATATTGCGATACCGAGTTTGAAATGGAAGCGTTAAAAAAGCTCGATGAGGCTCTTAATACAAATGTTGAAGACAAAATGGAATGGGATGTTTCTGAAAAAGAATTTTTTGATGATTCTGATGGAAATCTTTCTGTTTATATTTGTAAATCTTGCGGAGGAGAAATTATATCAGAAAACACCGTTGTTGCAACAAGTTGTCCGTTTTGCGACAATCCCGTTGTGCTTTCAAAAGGTGTTTCGGGAGATTTGAAGCCTGATTACGTAATTCCATTTAAACTTAATAAAGAGGACGCTAAAAAAGGTTTTCTTAATCATCTTAAAGGTAAACGTTTGCTACCTAAAGTATTTAAAGATGAAAACCATATCGATGAAATAAAGAGTATATACGTTCCTTTCTGGCTTTTTGATGCTGATGCAGAAGCAAATGCGTTATACAAGGCAACAAAAGTCAGATCTTGGCGTTCAGGGGATTATCGTTATACTGAAACGAGCTTTTATTCTGTGGAAAGAGCAGGAAATATGGGCTTTGAGCTTGTTCCTGTTGATGGTTCAAAGAAGATGCCCGATGATCTTATGGAATCTATTGAACCATATGATTTTTCTCAGGCTGTTGATTTTCAAACAGCATATCTTTCTGGATATTTAGCCGACAGATATGATGTAGATTCAGCAGAAAGCATAAAAAGAGCTAATGAGAGAATAAAAAACAGCTCTGAAAAACAATTAAGAAATACAGTTACTGGATATTCATCTGTAATACCTGAAAAAAACAACGTGTCTCTTTCGAATCAGAAAACAAAATATGCCCTTTATCCTGTTTGGATATTAAACACAACTTATAAAGGCGAAAAATTTGTTTTTGCAATGAATGGTCAAACGGGTAAATTCGTTGGAAATCTTCCAATTGATATGGGTGCATTCTGGAGATGGTTTGCAGGACTTTTTGCGGGTTTTGGTGCTGCTGCACTTGCTGTCGCAAAGGTCATCGCAATGATGTAAGGAGGAAGTTAAGATGAAAAAAATAATTGCAGGATTTATTGCTTTCTCATTACTGTTTTGTTTTTCATTTTGTGTTAATGCAACGAATGATTATCGTCTTTTTGACGGTGCCAATTTGTTAACGGAATCAGAAGAAGAGGAATTACTAAAATCTATAAATGAATATTCCGATAAACTTGGTTTTGAAATTATTATCTTAACAACGTCAACCTTAGGATTGGGCAGTGAAACTGATACTGGATCATTTTCTTTTGATTACTTAGAATCCCTTGCACAAACGTATTGCGAGGATTATTATGATAATTACGTAAATAATAAAAATGGCATAGTTTTCTTAAGATATGTAAATAATTACGATAGGTATATGCGTATCGCAACCTTTGGTGATTTAAGGGGAGTTTTCACCGAGGACAAAAATGATAAAATTTTTGATGAAATTGAGGGTTACTTAGATCCATATTCAACTCAAGCATATACAGGCTTTTCCGAATATCTTCCTCTTGTTGAAAAAACATATAATACAAGAAATTCATTAACCCTTCAATCAATTGTTATATCTTTGATTATTGCATTGGTAATCGCTTTAATTATTGTTATGAAAATGAAAGGCGAACTTAAAAGCGTTAAAAATCAGGATAATGCGACAAGTTATTTGAAAAAGGGAAGTTTTAAATTAACAAATAGTAATGACGTTTACCTTTATAAAACCGTAAGTAAAACCCGTGTACAATCTTCTTCCTCTGGTAAAAGAAGCGGTGGAGGCGGAAGAAGCGGCGGAAGCGGAAGACGAAGATAATATAAAGTTAATATTTTCTATATAAATCGGCAGTTTTAAATATCTGCCGATTTTTTAATGATAAAAAAAGAGAAAAAAGAAAAAATATTTTTCAAAAACTATGGAAATTCAAATAAAAATATAGTATAATGTATTTTAATTGAAATAATAATTTATCAATAGTTTATAATAATGAGATAAACTTTTGATTATGTGTTTCTTATATAATCTTTGTATATTATCAAGAATAATTATCAAGAAAGGAAAAGAAAGAAATTTCTTTATACAATTATGGGATTATTTAGTAAAGTATTCGGTTCATATAGCGATAGACAAGTAAAAAAAGTTGATAAAATCGCAAACGTAATAGAAGGTCTTGCTGATAAATATTCTTCTATGACAGATTCAGAGCTTAAGGCTCAAACAAACGTTTTGAAAGAAAGACTTGACAAAGGCGAAACTCTTGATGATATTCTTTGTGATGCCTTCGCCGTTGTTAGAGAAGCATCAACAAGAATATTAGGTAAACGTCATTATCACGTTCAGCTTATTGGTGGAATTATTATCCATCAGGGAAGAATTGCAGAAATGAAAACTGGTGAAGGTAAAACCTTGATGGCAACCCTTCCTGCGTATCTTAATGCTTTATCCGGAAAAGGCGTTCACGTTGTTACCGTTAACGAATATCTTGCACGAAGAGATAGCGAATGGATGGGAAAAATATACAGATTTTTAGGTCTTAAAGTTGGCCTTGTCGTTCATCAGATGTCTCCGTCAGAAAAACGTGCGGCTTATGAAGCAGATATAACGTATGGAACAAACAGTGAATTTGGTTTTGATTATCTCCGCGATAATATGGTTGTATATAAGAGCAGAATGGTACAGAGAGGGCATAACTTTGCAATAGTTGACGAGGTTGACTCTGTTCTCATAGATGAAGCAAGAACTCCTCTTATTATTTCCGGGCCTTCAGATGACAGCTCTCCATTGTATGAAAAAGCCGATGCTTTTGTTAAAGGCTTAAAAGTGTTGAGAATTAAAGAAATAGATGCAAAAGAATCTCAGGAAGAGGTTGAAGAAGATTATATCGTTGATGAAAAAGCAAGAACCGCTGTTTTGACATCAAACGGTGTGAAAAAAGCAGAAAAGTATTTTGGAATAGATAACCTTGGAGATATTGAAAACAACGATATAATGCATTATATCAATAACGCTATAAAAGCGAGAGGCGTTATGAAAAACGAGGTTGACTATATCGTTAGCGATGGTCAGGTTCTGATTGTAGATGCTTTCACAGGAAGAATAATGCACGGAAGAAGATATTCCAACGGACTACATCAGGCAATAGAAGCAAAAGAAGGCGTTAAGGTTGAGAAAGAGAATAAAACTCAGGCAACTATAACTTATCAGAATTTCTTTAGATTATACACAAAGCTCTCAGGAATGACTGGTACTGCGTTGACAGAAGAAAACGAATTTCGTGAAATTTATGCCCTTGACGTTGTAGAAATTCCAACGAATAAACCTATGATCAGAAAAGATCAAAATGACGTTGTTTATACAACAACAAAAGGAAAGTATAATGCTATCGTTGAGCAAATTAAGGAGTGCCACGAAAAAGGACAGCCCGTTCTTGTTGGTACTGTATCTATTGATAAATCTGAGATAATTTCTAAAATTCTTTCAAGAAGCGGAATAAAGCATAACGTTCTTAACGCTAAATATCACGAAAAAGAAGCGGAAATAATCGCTCAGGCAGGTAAATATGGTGCTGTTACAATTTCAACCAATATGGCTGGTCGTGGAACGGATATTATGCTTGGAGGAAACGCAGAATTTCTTGCAAAGAAAAAACTTCGTGATGAAGGCTATGACGATAGTATGATATACGAAGCAACGAGCTTTGGAGAAACTGATAATCAGGAAATTATAGACGTAAGAGCAAAATTCAAAGAGTATAATGACTTATTCCAAAAAGAAATAGACGTAGAAGCTGAAAAAGTAAGAAAAGCAGGCGGTTTGTTTATTTTGGGAACAGAACGTCACGAAAGCAGAAGAATTGATAACCAGCTCAGAGGACGTGCAGGTCGTCAAGGAGATCCTGGTGAAACTCGTTTCTTTATCTCATTGGAAGATGATTTAATGAGACTTTTCGGCGGAGAGAGACTTATTGGAATTGTTAATAAGTTGAATATCGAAGAAGATCAGGCTATTGATGCTAAGCTTGTTTCAAATTCTATCGAAACGGCTCAGAAACGTCTTGAAGGAACAAACTTTGAAAGAAGAAAACACGTTCTTGAATATGACGATGTTATGAATCAGCAAAGAGAAATTATCTACGGACAAAGAAGAAGCGTTCTTGACGATTCTGATATGACAGATAAAATCAAGAATATGATATATGATTCTATTTCTTCAACCTTGGATTTTTATGCTTCTTCTGAAATTCCTGATGAATGGAATTTTGACGGTATTAAATCACAATTCAGAGGAATTATTATTTCTGATGATGATTTGAACTATAGCTATGAAGAGCTTAATTCTTTAACAAGAGAAAAACTCGAAAAAATTCTTGTTGAGAAAGCAGATAAACGTTTTGCAGAACAAGAAGAAGTATTTACTCCTGAGATTTTCAAAGAAGCTCAAAGAGCAATTCTTTTGAGAGTTGTTGATAAACATTGGGTTGAACATATTGACGCTATGGACGATCTTATTTCAGGAATTAATCTCCACGCTTTTGCACAGAGAAGCCCAATAAATGAATATAAAATTCAAGGTGCGGAAATGTTTGATTCTATGATTTCTTCAATACGTGAAGAAACTGTAAGAATAGTTCTCACGGCTAAACCTGTTCAGAGAGTAGAGCGTAAACAGGTTATGACCGCTGCAAACGTAGGTTTGAAAGGTCAGGTTCCTGAAAAGAAAGTTGTTGTAACTAAAACTTCTTCCAAAAAGGTTGGTCCTAACGATGCTTGTCCTTGCGGAAGCGGAAAAAAATATAAGAAATGCTGTGGCGCGGTTGGTTCAAAAACCGAAGGATAATTTCGCTGTGCCAAAAGTGTTGAAGAAAATTATTTAAAATAAACGGTGTATGTTATGGGATTTGGACTTTTAGCATTAGGTTATATATTTTTATGTTTCTATACAACAGGCGCGGACTTGATTGGGTATATTATAATGCTTTTCTCCTTCAAAAAATTGTTGAAGATAGAAAAGAGCTTTAAAAAATGTATATTTGCTGTAGCTATTCTTATACCTGTTGGGTTATATAATCTTTTAGGATTTGTTGATTTAGCCTTTAATTTAGAAATTCTTGGAGATTATGACTATGAGCTTCCCTTTGAAAAAATAGAAAGCAGCGAGAATGTTGAAAGCTCTGATATCTCAGAAATAGTTGAAGTTTCAGACGAGGTTGAAGTCTCTGTTGAAAGTTCCTCAGAGACTTTAACCGATGAAAAAACAAAAATAAAAAATAAATATACAAGAATTGCAAATTCTATTTTTAACGCTTTGTTTATTTTTGGTTCTCTATGCCTTCATTACTTTTTTTATCAAAGTGCAAATAAATTAAGTGCAAAAGTGTCTGTTCCTAAGCTCGGATTCAAAGCAAATATAAATATGGTTATAAATATTGTATTTTTCTCCATTTGGGGATTTTTAACAGCGGGGGGAGCAAACGTTGCAGCTTTAAATATAGTAACTATTTTGCATTTTCCTATAATTATTTTGAATTTTATTTATATTTATTCTTGTTATGCAACTTATGCATTCGAGAGCGAAACAGAAGAAAATGAAGATGAATGAAAATAATAAAGTCAAAAAAAGCTCAAAAATAAATATTTTCAGTTTTGTTTCCGTTGTTATAGGTTTGGTATTTTTGTCTAATCCGCTTTTTGGCCTTGTTGATTTTTTACCAGACTTTATTGGTTATTTTTTAATTATATACGGTTTAGACAGAGTTAAACGATTGAACGGAGATATAGAATATGGTGTGAAGAATTTGAAATATCTTATGGGTATTTCAGCAGGCTTCTTTGTTTTAATGTTCTATACCTTTAAGATGGATTCATCGTGGAATTTAACTTTAACTTTTTCGTATATGATATTATGTGTTCTTTTTGGAACAATGTCAATAAACGGAATATTCAACGGACTTGATTATTTAACAGACCGACACGGAAGTGAAAAATTTCCAAGTGTGTTTGAGCCTAAATTGATGACAAAAGTATATATATGGTGCAAGGCAATTTTAGTTTTAATTCCTGAGCTTTATGCGTTGGTAGAGGTTGATGCTAAAGGAGACATTTCTATTGATAAAGACTATGCGGCAATATTAGCAACAGAAAAATATGCAATTTCCGTTTGCTTTGTGCTTTCCATAGGACTTGCAATTGCGTGGCTCAGATACGTAGTAAAATATTGTCAGGCGTTTAAAAATGATAAGGTTTTAAATGATAATCTTATTTTAATGTATAAGAATGACTTTTCAAAAGACGGAATACCAATAAACTTTTTTAATATAAACCTTGGAAACGGATTGATATTAGTATCCCACGTATTTATATACGATTTTGTTCTTGATACCGTTCATTTTCTTCCCGAATTTATTTCTGTTATTGCATCAGCTTTAGGGTTGCTTTTAATAAGAAAGTATTTAGATTTAAAAGGCGTTTTAAAATATGGAATTATTTCCTTTGCATTCCAGATTGCTATTTTCTTTTATAGAAATAAATATATTGAAAGCGTTATTTTAGATCTTTTAGACGTAACAACGTTGCACCTTGTTATAAGCGCACTTCTTGCATTAGGATATATTATTTTTACTTTTATGTATTTCTCTGAAATACACAAAATAACTTCAGTTTCATACGAAAAAATGTTTGATAAAAAACTAATTGAAGTTTATGAATGGGGAGATATATTCTTTTTCATTGCCTTGGTTTGTAGCGGAGCGAATATAATATATTGTGTATGGAGACCGTATTTCGTTGCGGTTATGATTGTTTCTTTGTTTATTGCTATATATAACTATACTAAGATATATACTAAATTCAATTAAAATTTGATATTACTAAAATTAAAATAAAAACTGTTTTAAACCTATAAAACAGAAGAAGAGGATTATTAAATATGTGCGGTTTTGCAGGAATTTATATAAAAAACGGAGATATAAAAAAACGAATTCCAGAAATAGAAAAAATGTCTAACTGCATTCGCCACAGAGGCCCTGACGATAGTAAACTATTTGTTGGCAAAAATGCTTTGTTTGCGTTCAGACGTTTGAGTATAATTGACCTTGATGGCGGAAGTCAACCATTTGTTTCTGAATGTGGAAAATATGCTTCTGTTTTTAACGGAGAAATATATAATTATCTTGAATTAAAAAAAGAGCTTGAAAAAGATGGTGTAGTTTTTTCTACAAATTCCGAAATTGAAGTTATCGTTAATCTTTATATGAGAGAGGGAGCTTCCTTTATTTCCAAATTAAGAGGAATGTTTGCGATTCTCATATATGATGAAGAAAAAAATACAGTTTTTGCCGCCAGAGATCCTTTTGGAATAAAACCTCTATATTATAGAGCAACGAAAAACGGAGTTGTGTTTTCAAGCGAAATGAAAGCCTTCTTTTTCGATTCTGAATATAAAGGCTTTGACGTTAACAACGAAAGGTTGCAGAATTATTTCACTTTTCAATATGTAACAGAACCCGATACAATAACGGAAGAAATAAAAATTCTTCCTAAGGGTTCATATATGATTTCGGGAGAAGACAATCAGATATTTGAATATTTTGAACAATCTTTCTCTCCAGACGTTAAATCATCATACGAGGTAAAAAGAAAAAAATTAAGAGATGCTGTTGAAGAAAGCGTTTCGGCTCATATGTTAAGCGATGTTCCTCTCGGCAGCTTTTTGTCAAGCGGTATCGACTCGGCAGTTATAACCGCAGTTGCAAGTAAACTTCAACCTGGGATTAAAGCCTTCACCGTTGGATTTAACGTAAACAGCTATACAGAGCTTTCAGATGCTAAGGAAATATCCTCCCATCTTGATATAGACCATATTTTGCTTGAATGTAATATAAATGATTTTTTAAACTCATACGAAAGAGTTATATATCATCTCGATTCACCCGTTGCCGATCCTTCTGTTGTTGCTATATATTTAATATGCAAAGAAGCCTCAAAACACGTTAAAGTTGTGCTTTCTGGCGAAGGATCAGACGAAATGTTCGCAGGCTACAGAGTATATGATAGCTCTCGTGCCGCAGATAAAATTGGTCGTTTGCCTTGCTTTATTAAATCTCCTTTAAAGCTCATTCATAAAATGATGCCTAAGGGAATGAAAGGAAAACAGCTTCTTGAACGCGGTCTTATTCCCGTTGAAGAACGATTTGTTGGAAACTCTTTTGTTTTTTCTGAAAATGAGAAAAAAATCTTTTTGAAAACTTTCTCAAAAGACATTTCATTCACAGACCGAACAAAAGATATATACGCCAAAACAGAAGGATATTCTTCCGTTATGAAAATGCAATTTTGTGATTTCAATACGTGGCTTCCATCTGACATTTTGGTAAAGGGCGATAGGTTAAGTATGGCAAACGCTCTTGAAGTAAGAGTTCCTTTCCTTGATAAAAAAGTATATGAAGTTGCAAGAGAACTTTGTGATGGTGATAAGCTCAGAAATAATACAACAAAATATATTTTAAGAGATGCTTTCAGGGATATATTGAACGAAGAAACAATAGTTCGTCCAAAATTAGGATATCCTGTTCCCGTTAGAGTATGGCTTAAAAATGAACTATACGATTGGGCAAAGGATAAAATTATAAATGAATGTGCTGAAGAATATATCAATAAAAATGAGGCTTTGAAACTTCTTGAAGAACATAGAAAAGGTAATAGAGACCTTTATCACGAAATATGGTCGATTCTCGTTTTTAATACTTGGTATAAATTATACGTTACAGATAAAGAAGAAACTGTTAGAAAAATTATAGCAGGAGAGCTTTAATGAATTTAGAAAAAACAATTGCTGCTGTGTCAACTCCATATGGAAAAGGGGGAATAGCAGTTATTAGAATATCGGGAAAAAATGCTTTTGAAATTACTTCAAGAATTTTCACTCCAAAATCGGGTAAAAAACTTGAACAATATAAAAACGGATATGCTATATATGGAAGTTTTTCCGATTCTGAGGGGAGCTTTGATGATGGTCTTGTAACTCTTTTCAAAAATCCTCATTCTTTTACGGGTGAAGATACTGCGGAATTAAGCTGCCACGGCGGTATATTGGTAACACAAAGACTTCTCAGAGCTTGTTTATCGGCAGGGGCAGAATATGCATCTCCTGGTGAATTTACAAAAAGAGCTTTTATAAACGGAAAAATATCTCTTTCACAAGCAGAGGCGATTGGCGGAATAATTGATGCTGTAACAGATAAACATTTGAGTATCAGTGCAAATCAGGTAAGGGGTTCGCTTTCTAAAAAAATTGATGAAATTTCTTCAAGACTCATATCCCTTGCAGCATCCGTTTATGCATATATTGATTATCCCGATGAGGATATGACAGACGTATCCGTTGATGAAATGAAAGATATTCTTTCCGATATAAATAAGGACATAAATAAATTGATTATGTCTTTTAAATATGGCAAAGCTATATCAGACGGAGTTAATACAGTTATAGCAGGTCGTCCAAATATGGGAAAAAGCTCTATAATGAATTTCTTTGCGGGGTATGAAAGAGCGTTGGTTTCTGATATTGCGGGAACAACGAGAGACGTTGTAACGGAAAAAATTCGTTTTGGAGATATTGTTCTCAATATTGCCGATACTGCGGGACTTCATAATCAAGGCGATTTTATCGAAAAAATGGGTATGGAAAAAAGCCTTGAATATATAAAAAATTCCGACCTTGTTTTAGTTGTTGCAGATGCTTCTGAGGGGTTGTTGGATGAAGACCTTGAGGTTATAAACAAAATAAAAGAATACGGAAAAGAAGAAAACGCAATTCTTATTTTTAATAAAACAGATAAATGCTCTGAATATAAAATAAAAACAAGTGTTTTGCCACACGTTTGCTTTTTTTCTGCAATTGCTCCATCGGAAGAGCAAATATCAGATTTGAAAAAATCCATAGGAAAAATATGTGGTGAGCTTGAAACTGATGTAAATTCAGAAATTATATTGAATGTAAGACAATATTCGGCTTTAACTAAGGCAAAACAATCTGTTGAAAATGCAGTCTTTTCTTTAGAGCAATTCACTCAGGACGTTGCGGGATTTGATATTGAAGAAGCAGTTTCAGCTTTAAATGAACTCGAAGGAAGAAAGGTTTCAGAAGCGATTGTTAATGAAATTTTTTCTAAATTCTGTGTTGGAAAATAATTTATTTTAAAAATATAAAATGCAAAAAAAACCATAATCAAGAGGTAATAATGAATTTTTGGGGGCATTTAAAAACAATAACTAAACATAGAAATAAGGTTATTTATCATTGCTTTAAGGTTGGATTATTTTTTCAGGGCTTAAAGCACGACCTTTCAAAATATTCTTTTACAGAATTTTCAAAGGGAATTAAATACTATCAAGGAACAAGAAGTCCAAACGAAAAAGAAAGAGAGCTTTTTGGATATTCTTCTGCTTGGCTTCATCATAAAGGAAGAAATAAACATCATTTTGAATATTGGGTTGACGTAAATCCAAAAACAAAAAAATATGAACCCGTTGAAATGCCTTTAAACTATGTTGCAGAGATGTTTTGCGATAGGGTAGCGGCAAGTAAAATTTATAAAAAAGAAAACTATACAGATTCTTCTGCTCTTGAATATTTTTTAGGTGGAAAAGCTCCTGAAGAAATGCACGAAAAAACAGCAATGCTTTTAAAAAGTTGGCTTATAATGCTTTCTGAAAAAGGAGAAAAAGAAACCTTTAAGCATATTAAAAAAGCTGTGAAGGAATTTAAAAAACAAAAAAATAGAAATATTAAATAAATCGTTATGCAAATATAGTTATAATAAGTCATAACGATGTATTATACAAGTATAGTTATAATAGGGCGTAACGTTGTACTATACAAATATAGTTATAATATGCTCATAATAAACATCATATAGATAAATAAAATAAGGTGAAACAGAAATGAAAATAATGATTGCTTCCGATATACACGGATCGTTCAAATGTTGCAGTGAGCTTATAAATAGATTTAATATAGAAAAATGCAACTTGCTTCTTCTTTTGGGAGATATTCTTTATCACGGACCGAGAAATGATTTGCCAATGGAATATGATTGTAAAAAAGTTTCTTCGCTGCTCAATTTATATAAAGAAAAAATTGTTGCCGTGAGAGGAAATTGCGATGGGGAAGTTGACCAAATGATGCTTGAGTTTCCAATTCTTTCAGAATGTGCGGTTATTAATGATAACGGATTTTCAATCTACGCAACACACGGTCATAAATTAACTCCAAAAGCTCCTTTTCCCGTTCCTGAAAGTTCAGTTGTTGCTTTTGGTCATACTCATATCCCAACAGATAAGTATATTGAAAATGTCAGATACGTAAATCCAGGCTCTGTTTCAATTCCTAAAGCTCAAAGCGAGAGGGGATATATTATTTATGAAAACGGTGCTTTTGTATGGAAAAACCTTGAAGGAAACGTTGTTTCACCAAAAAACTGAATCACGATGAAAACGTTGTGCCGAGAAGATATTTTTCTTCTCGGTATGTAATTTATATAGTATTTTCTCTATACAATATATGAAAACAGCTTGATAACACCTATTTTTCATAAAAAATATTGACATAATCGAATAAATATGGTATCATCCCGAGTTTGACAGTTAAAAGAAGCAAAAAGTCCTCCAAACCCGCTCCAGGAGTGGATTTTTGAGGACTTTTAAAATATAAAAAAACGTACTATGTGGATTGAGATTT
>JAZNJM010000063.1:0-5808 GCA_045578045.1 Eubacteriales bacterium
TTATTTATTTCAAAAAAGCAATACAGACTTTCGTGCAAATAACAATAAAGGAGAAAGAGATTTTGTGAAAAAATCTATTTTCAAAGGAATAGGAACAGCTTTAATAACTCCGTTTCGTGATGGAAAAGTGGATTATCACGCCTTAAACCGCCTTATTGAGTTTCAGCTAAGAAACAACGTTGACGCGGTTGTTGTGTGTGGCACAACGGGGGAATCCCCTGTGCTTTCCCTTGCGGAACAAGAAGGAATAATAAAATATACTGTTAAAATTGTATCCGGAAAAATACCCGTTATTGCAGGAATTGGAAGTAATGACTACAAAAAGGCTATTCATCTTGCCGAGTTTGCGTATAACGAAGGAGCAGACGGACTTTTAGCTGTTACGCCCTATTACAATAAGGCAACGGACGAAGGAATTATTAAATACTATGAGGGAATTTCTAAGGTTTCAGACGGAAAGGTTATTGCGTATAACGTTCCAACGAGAACGGGGTATTGTATTCGACCTGAGTTATATGGAATTCTTTGTGATGAAGGATTTATATGCGGAATTAAAGAAGCAAAAAACGATATGGCAGAGGCTGCAAAAACCTTTGAGATATGCGAAGACAGAATAAGCATTTATTCGGGAAACGATAATCTTCTTTTGCCTTTTATGGCTCTTGGGGGAGACGGATGTATTTCTGTTGCTTCAAATATAATTCCAAGAGAAATGAAGGAAATATTCACCTTATACATAAACGGAGAGAAAGGAGAAAGCCGAAAGAGATTTTTTGATTATCTTCATTTGATGAATGAGCTTTTTTCTGTGGTGAATCCCGTTCCTGTTAAGCGTTGTGCAGAAATTATGGGGCTTTGCGATGGTGAGATACGACTCCCTCTCACAAGATATGAGGGTGATGGAATGGAAAAGCTATTGATTAGATACGGAATTATTTAAAAAACATTTTTTTCAAAATACTTTTCTAAGAAATGATGAAAAACTGATGCTCTTTATTTTCGGGAGCATCAGTTTTATTCTATATATTTTTATTTTAAAAACATATGGAGAAGTTTATTGTATATTTTACTTTTATAAGGTTGATATCGCATTGGAAGATCAATCCACGTTTTTTTATTGACTATTGATTTATAATGAGAAAAAGCATCAAAACCGTCTTTCCCGTGATATGAACCCATTCCGCTTTCTCCAACGCCGCCGAATCCCATAGAACACGTTGCTAAATGAATAACAACGTCATTAATACATCCTCCTCCATAGGATAATTCTGTCGTTACACGGTTTATATTATATTTATTATTTGAAAAAATATAAAGGGCAAGAGGTTTATCTTTTGTTTTCAACTCATTTATAAGGCTATTGAAATCATCAAAGGAAATTATTGGTAAAACAGGTCCAAATATTTCTTCTTTCATAATTGAATCATCAAAGGTAACGTTATCCATAATCGTTGGTTCTATTTGGCAAGAGTTTCTGCAAACGTTACCGCCAAAAACAACTTTATTCTTATCAATTAAGGAAGATATTCTGCTAAAATGTTTTTCATTGATGATTTTTCCGTAGTCTTTATTTTCAAGGGGATTTTCTCCGTATTGCTTTATAATTTCTGATGAAACCGCCTTTATAAATTCATCTTTTACGGTTTTTTCACAAAGAATATAGTCGGGGGCAACACAGGTTTGACCGCAATTCAAAAGTTTTCCGAAAACAATTCGCTTTGCGGCAAGTTTTATATTTGCGGTTGAATCAACGATACAAGGACTTTTTCCCCCTAATTCTAAAACAACGGGTGTTAAATGCTCTGCTGCGTTGCGTAAAACTTCCTTTCCAACAGTCTGACTACCAGTAAAAAACACAAAATCAAATTTCTGTTTAAGTAAAGCTGAATTTTCTTCTCTCCCACCTGATACAACAGAAACGTATTCACTGTTAAAACATTCTTTTATTATTTTTTCAACAATCTTGCTTGTTTCGGGTGAATATGCACTTGGTTTTATTATTGCGGTGTTTCCTGCGGCTATTGCATTTGCAAGAGGTTCAATTGAGAGCAGAAAAGGATAATTCCAAGGACTCATTATAAGAACGTTTCCTCGTGGAATTGGTTGTTTGAAGCTATGGGAATGAAACTGAGCCAAAGGAGTTTTAACCGTTTTTGCCTTTGAAAACTTTTTTGTGTGTTTAATCATATATGATATTTCTGTCAGAACGAATCCCGATTCACACATAAAACTTTCATATTCACTTTTACCTAAATCTTTATACAAAGCAATATTTATTTCGTTTTTGTATTTTTGAACTGCTTCATATAGCTTTTTAAGCTGTTTTATCCGAAATTTAACGGGAAGGGTTTTCCCGCTTCTGTAATATTCTCTTTGAGCATTAAGCAGGTTTTCAATTTCTTTGCTTGTCATTTTCTATAGTCCAATCTAAAAATATTTTGATAAAGGATTTAAAAAAGTTATTTTATCAAAGAACAATTCACTTTACCCTATATTAATAAAAATTTCAATGGAAAATCTGAACAAAAATCCTTTGCTAAAATTGTTGAAAACGCATATTTGAATAAAAAAACTTGATATTGGGAAAAAACTTGATATTGGGAAAAAACTTGATATTGGGAAAAATTTGATATTTGAGAAAAACTTGATATTGGGAAAAAACTTGATATTGGAAAAAAACTTGATATTGGGGAAAAACTTGATATTGGAAAAAAATTGATATTGGGAAAAAACTTGATATTGGAAAAAAATTGATATTGGGAAAAAACTTGATATTGGGAAAAAACTTGATATTGGGAAAAAACTTGATATTGGGAAAAAACTTGATATTGGGAAAAAACTTGATATTGGGGAAAAACTTGATATTGGAAAAAAACTTGATATTGGAAAAAAACTTGATATTTGAATAAAAAAACATTGATATTTCTATTAAAAAAACTTTTGGCAACCTTTTTTATTGACATATTCCCTTTATGTGTGGTATAATCTGTAAAAATCGGCGAAATAATCTTAAATGAAAGGTTTTTGCAGAAAGAGGGAATATAGAAATATGAAAAAAAGCGATTTAAAAGGATGGCTGTATTTACTTCCCGCATTTTTATTTCTTGGGGTTTTTATGGTTTATCCTCTTGTTGACGTTTTTATTTATTCTTTTGAAGAAGGATATAATTCCGCATCACAAACATATTTTGGGGTTGGTTTATACAACTATTCATACGTTTTAAGAGATCCGTATTTTTTACAGGCATTGAAAAACACCTTGATACTTGTTTTTATAACCGTTCCCGTTTCAACAATACTTGCTCTTGTTATTTCTTTTTTTCTTGCTTCAATAAAAAAACTAAGAGATTTATTTCAAACTATATTTTTTCTTCCATACGTTACGAATACTTTAGCTGTTGGACTTGTTTTTATGATACTCTTCCAAAAAAGCGAATATTCCGTTGGTCTTGTTAACTCTTTTTTAGGACTTTTTGGAGTGTCTCCCATTGATTTTATAGATGGTCCATATTGGGCGAAAATGTTAACCCTTTGCGTTTATACCGTTTGGGTTGTTCTTCCTTTTAAAATTCTTGTTTTAACAACGGCTCTTGCATCTGTTAATGAGGCGTATTATTCCGCCGCAAAGGTTGACGGAGCTTCAAAGCTGCGTATGTTTACAAGAATAACGCTCCCTTCAATTTCTTCAACTCTTTCTTATCTTGTTATAACAGGTTTTATTGGTGCGTTTAAAGCGTATAGCGATGCTGTTGCTCTTTTTGGAACAGAATTAAACGTTGCGGAAATGAATACAATCGTTGGATATATTTACGATATGCTATACGGAGATAGCGGTGGATATCCTTCGTTTGCCTCTGCAACGGCGATTATTCTTTTTGTTATCGTTCTTACTATAACGTGTATCAATCTCATTGTGAGTAAAAAGCACGTTCATTATCAATAAGAGGGGGAGAACAATGGATATTACAGCAAAAACAAACAAAAAATCTTTTTCTTCTCTTAAAAAGAAAAGGGAATCAAAAGGAATTTTAGGAAAAGCTATTATATATTTTCTTCTCATTTTCTGGGCGTTGGTTGTTCTTTTTCCGTTTTATTGGATGGTTTTATCTTCGTTTAAAAGCTATGGGGAATATGCTTCGGAATACGTTCCTAAGTTTTATACAACCTCTCCCACTTTTCAGAATTATTTTCAGGCTTTTTCCGCAGTTCCTCTTGACAGATATTTTTTGAATACCTTGATTTATACAATTGTTACAACAGCTTTAATGCTTGTTGTGAGTATTCTTGCGGCGTTTTCTTTTGCACGTCTTGAATTTAAAGGAAAAAACCTTGCTTTCACCCTTCTTTTATCCTTGATGATGATTCCTAACGAGCTTGTTGTTATAACAAATTTTGTTACCATTACAAATTTGGATATGAGAAATACGTTTATGGGACTTATTTTACCCTCTGTAACATCGGTTTTTTATATTTATCTTTTGAAAGAAAATTTCGCAACAGTTCCCGATCAGATTTATTATGCCTCGAAGGTTGACGGAGCTTCTGATTTAAAATATCTTTTAAAGGTTATTGTTCCCATATGCAGACCGACAATAGTTACAATTACCATTCTTAAAATTGTTGAATGTTGGAATTCATACGTTTGGCCTCGTCTTATAACTGATGAACAGAATTATTTTCTTGTATCAAACGGGATTCAGGAAATAAGAGAAAACGGATTTGGAAGGGAAAATATTCCCGCTATGATGGCGGCGGTTGTTGTTATTTCACTTCCTCTTATTATTCTGTTTCTGATATTCCATAAGAGAATAAGCGAAGGAATTGCAAGAGGGGGTATTAAGGGATGAAAAAGTTTTCGCTTTTATTAGTTTTTGTTTTGTTTTTTTCTCTCTGCTCTTGCCACGGAGCAGGAAAGCTTGTTGGTTTTGACGTTCCATTGGAATTTAATGAAAATGAAAAAATTGAAATAACCTTCTGGGCGAAGAATGACACGAATATAATGCAGACAAAGATTTATCAAAAGGCTATTGACGATTTTTCCGCTATGTATCCAAATATAAAGGTTAATATAAGACTTTATACGGATTATTCCAATATATATAATGACGTTATAACGAATATTTCAACGGGAACAACTCCAAATGTTTGTATAACGTACCCCGACCATATTGCAACGTATCTCACAGGGGAAAACGTTGTAGTTCCCCTTGAAGAGCTTATGGAAAACGAAAAATACGGTTTGGGCGGAAGTGAGGTTAAATTTGATTCTGTTAAAAAGTCTGAGATTGTTGGAAAATTTTTAAATGAGGGAAAAATAAACGGAACTCAATATGCTCTCCCTTTTATGCGTTCAACTGAGGCTTGTTATATAAATAAGGATTACGTTGAAGCATTGGGATATACTATCCCTGAAACGCTGACTTGGGATTTCGTTTTTGAAGTTTCCGAAGCCGCATTGGCAAAGGACGAAAACGGAAATTTTAAGGTCAACGGTCAAAAAGTTATGATTCCTTTTATTTATAAATCAACGGATAATATGATGATTCAGATGCTTGAACAGAAAAATGCGGGGTATTCAACGGATAAAGGAGAAATACTGATTTTTAATGACGAAACGAAAAATATTCTTCTCGAAGTTTCTGAACACGCAAAATCAAGAGCTTTTTCGACCTTTAAAATTTCAAGCTATCCTGCAAACTTTTTAAATGCAGGACAATGTATTTTCGCTGTTGACTCAACTGCGGGTGCGACGTGGATGGGTTCGGATGCTCCTCTTATTGATATTGCCGAGGACCAGCTTGTTGAATT